>CAZNLP010000117.1:0-6465 GCA_964574015.1 uncultured Clostridia bacterium
TAGACATGACTTACAGTCCAAAGTTGTCAAGCACAATTACTAAAACTAAACTCAGGACACCGGATAATGTATCACCGTATTCAGGTATGTGTTCCGTATGTTCATCCAATTGTACAGGAACTTGTGAAATAGGTTTATCTGCAGTAAGAGGTAGAGAAGCAATTTATCCTTATCAAACGGATAAACACCAATTTGCATCGGAAAAAGATTATCCTGTAGATTTTTCTCACTTAAATATAAATGGACGTGTATTTGGTTCGGTGGGTTGCGACTCAGATCCTTATGAAGCAACCTATCCTAAAGTAAAAACCGAAAAAATAATAGGAAAAACTAACCCGATAAAACTAAAGCTACCGGTTATACTTCCTGCTATGGCTAAACTTAACTGGAAAGACTATTATGCAGGAGCCGCATTAGCAGGAGTGCTTGTAGTAATCGGGGAAGATGTAATTTCAAAAGATAAAGAATTAAAATTAGAGAAAAACAAAGTAGTTTATTCTCCACTAATTAAAGAGATGGTAAATTCTTTCAGAACCTACTATCGAGGATACGGGGATATTGTACTTCAGGGAAATTTTGATGATGAATATTTGGGTGTACTTGAATATGCTGTAAAAGAACTTGGTGTAGAATCAGTAGAATTAAAATTTGGACAAGCTGCTAAGGGAATCCAAGGGATGGGAATGCTGGATAGTTTAGAGGAGGCCTTGAAATTTAAAAAAATGGGCTATATAGTTTATCCAAATCCTGAAAACGAAGATACAGTAAAAGCATACAAAGAAGGAAAAGGACTTAGATTTGAGCGAATCGGAAAATTGCCGATGTGGAATGAAGAAATACTAATAAAAAAAGTCAATCGGCTCAGAGAAATGGGAGCTAAAAGAATATTCTTTAAAACAGGACCTTTTGATCCAGCAGATTTATTAAGAATATTAAAAATTGCTTCAGAAGCAGAAATCGATATGATTACATTTGATGGTGCAGGAGGTGGAAGCGGAAACAGTCCTGTTAAAATGATGAATGAATGGGGAATACCTACTCTTGAAATGGAAAGTATTTTATATAATATGTTAAAGAAACTAGATGACAAAGGATATAATCTTCCTGAAATTGCTATAGCAGGAGGAATATCAATGGAAGACCATGTATTTAAAACTCTGGCACTGGGTGCTAATTATATAAAAATGGTTGGAATAGGAAGAGCTTCAATGGCAGCAGCTATGGTTGGAAAGCAAGTTGAAGATATTATAAATGATGGCAAGGTTCCTAAAGAACTTCAAAGATTTGGAAGCAATAAAAATGAGATTTTTGAAGATATAAAGGATCTTAAATTATATTATGAAAAAGTTGAAGAAATATCTGGAGGAGCAGTGGGACTTTATTCATATTTAAATAGGATTAGAGTAGGATTGCAGCAGCTTATGGCTTTAAACAGGAAATTTGATTTAGATAGTATAGAAAGACAGGATGTAGTTCCTCTAACTGATAAAGCTAAAGAAATTACCGGACTTATGGATTACAGCCAGTTAATGAAAAAAGCTATTGAGGATATTTAAAATAACTTTTAATTAATAAGAAATTAAAAATACGGTTGTACCAATGAAATTACAACCGTATTTTTTCTATAAAATCTTACCTCTTGCAGAAATTTCAATTTCTTCAATAATATTACCATCTGATACAAGATAAGCCTTATCGTAAAGATTAACAACGGGACAAATGTGGTTAGGAAAAACTTCTATTTTATCTCCTATATTAATTTTTGAATTAAACTCTTTATTATTAATAACTCCATGTTCGTCGTAAACTTTTTCTATAAAAATATCATGGGCATCTTTAACAACTCCAATTCCACTTGTTTTACCTAAACCGCTATCCTTACCCTGCATAGTTAGTGCTTTGGCTCCGGCATCTGTTACCATTCTTTCAGATGTAGGTTTGCTTATTATAGTAGTAAGAACTGTTGCAGCACACTTATCATAAGTGCTAATTATATTGCCTTGTATTACATCCATAAAGACGTAGGTTCCAATTCTGATTTCAGTAATTCCTTCTAAAATTTCAAAATCAAACATAAAAGATGGAGTAGATCCAATGCTGATAACCTCTAAAGGGTAATTTAATTTTTTAGCAATATTCGCATAGTATAAAGTATCTTTTTGAGCTTTCATAAAAATATCTTCTATTTCTTTTACAGAATTAGCACCGTAACTATGTCCATCGTGGGAAAATATTCCTTTTAGGTTTACATAGGGAGATTTCTTTATTAGTTCTACTAACTCTATAAATTTTTCTTCATTGGTTACTCCAGATCTCTTTTCTCCTACTTCAATTTCTATAAGGACATCAATTATCATATTTTTTTCTTTGAATATTTTATTAAGCTGATTAATATGGAAAGGACTATCTACACCTACAGAAATATCAATTTTTTCTTTTAAGTTTCTTACTCTTCTTAATTTATCTTCACCTACAATCTCATTGGCTATAAAAATATCGCTTAACTCATAGGAAGCCATAACCTCAGCTTCACCTATTTTAGCTACAGCAATACCTGAAGCCCCTTTATTAACCTGTATTTTTGATATTTTTGGCATCTTATGAGTTTTAGTGTGGGGCCTAAGATTTAAGTCTAATTGATTAGCCTTTTTCTGCATATCAATGATATTTTTCAGCATAATATTTTTATCGATCAATAGAGAAGGGGTATCGATTTTATTATATAAAGATTTCATATACTAGTCTCCTTTTAGTTATTATTTAATAACAATATCACCAATTTTTGTTTTAAAGTAAATTTTATTGCTTCCATTCTTAAAATTTGCATGAATAGAATCTTTAGTAAAATTTCTATTTCTACTAATAACATCTAGTGAGTCGTTAAATTTTATTGTACCTAGATTAGTTTCTGCATCTAAAGTACCTTCTGAATTTTCTCCAGAAAGATATTTTATTCCTCCAGTTTTAACAGTAATGTCAGCATTATTTTTATAATAAGGATCATCTAATTTAAAATCTCCCATTTTCAAGTCAACACTTAAATTACCGTAAATACTTCTAAGCTTTATATCTCCAGCATGCATCTTTAAATCAATAACATCTTCAGCAGATAAATTTTCTCCATCAATATCACCAGCTTTAACTGTTGACCTTATATTGGATTTAATATTTTTCATTTTTATGCTACCGGTTTTTACATCAGCTAAAAAGGTATCGGCAACAATATTTATTCCCTTAATATCTCCGGCCTTAACAACTGAACTAATATGATGAAGAGTTAAATCTCTGATATCAGTAGATCCTGTTGTGACCTTACCAATTAAGCTAATATCCTTTGATTCTGGGATTAACAGTCTAAGAACACATTTTTGATAAAAAATCATTCCTTTAAAATTTACATCAACTTTAATGTTAAGAAGATCACCGTCTATTTTTGCTGTAGCTTCATTTATGTAATCTTCATTATCCACAAGTAAATTAACATGAATTTTTTCATCTTTTGATGGGTAAATTTCAACAGATCCAATGTTTAATTCATAAGTAACTGTTTTTATCCTTTCAACTTCAAAATTTTTCTTTATTATTTCCGATTTATTGTAATATAATACTTCTGGTTTTCGGTTAGATTCATAATTTTTTGCTATTTCTTTTGGATTACCTAAAGAATCGCAGATTTCTTTTTCGCTTCGACCTTCTTCAATGCCTATCTGAAAATGTTCTTCGAAATCTCCTAAAATTTCACTTATTTCTTCCTCACTAACATCTCTTGATTTTAAATAATACTTTGTTAAATCTAAAAATTCTTGTTTTTTCATTTCAATCCTCCTTAATTAAATTAAAAACCTTACTATTGAATTCTTTCCATTCATCTATTAATTCTTGATATCTTTTCACACCGTGTTCTGTTATTTTGTAGTATTTTCTAGGAGGTCCGGAATCCGACTCTTTTAAATAAGTAGAAACTAAATCTTCTTTTTTCATTCTTTTTAAAAGAGGATATATAGTACCTTCAGAAACGTCAATTTCTTTAGATATAACAGAAGATAACCTATAACCATAGGAGTCTTCTTTTTTTAATACTGATAGTACGCACATGGGAAGAATTCCTTTTTTATATTGAGTATCCATTTATATCACCCTTTCAATCTCAAATATATAATAACACATAGTAATATGTAATGCAAGGTACCTAATTATATTTTCAAAATATTATTATTGATTTAATTAAATTTACCTGATACAATTTTTCCAGAAAATGTATAAAAATCATATATTTATTTGATTAATAGGAGGATTCAATGATTAATATAAAAGAAAAATTAAGAAATGGCGAATCAATACTAGGTACAATGATAAATGCTTTCGATAATTTAGACGTAGTAAGAATTTTTAAAGAAGCAGGATTTGATTTGATAGTAATAGATAATGAGCATGGATATATAGATTATAGCAAAACATCAGATATGTTGAATCTTGCTAGAGCATTAGAATTAGGAGGATTAGTTAGAATTCCGGAATTAAAAAGAGAAGTTGTACATAAATATATGGAGATGGGAGCAGACGGAATTTTAATGCCTAATTGTACATCTAAAAAACAAGCTGAAAAATTAATAGAGTATGCAAAATATTCACCACAAGGAAATAGAGGAGTATCTTTATTTAGAAGTCATTCCGGATATAAAGAAATACCATCAGGTTTAGATTACATGAAAGAAGCTAACAAAAAATCACTTATGATTGTTCAGATAGAATCAAAAAAAGGAGTAGAAAATATTAATGAAATCTTAGAAGTAGATGGAATAGATGCTGCATTTATTGGGCCAAATGACTTATCGCAGGGATATGATATATTTGGAGATAAGGAAAACCCTATTCTATTAAAAGCTATTGATAAAGTAATAAACTCAGCAAAGCAACACAATAAATTTTCTGGTATTTTTACAAATGGAGATCCTAAAGAAATGAGAAGGTGGATTAGAAAAGGCATGCAGTTAAACTTATGGTCAAGTGATACAAATATGCTTATGAATTATGCAAAGAGAGGAGTAAGTCTTATAAAAAAATAAAAAAAACCTTTCAAATAATAAAAAAATAGAGTATAATTATTCAAATATCAATATATATGATAACTTTAAGGTAGGGATAAGTATGAAAGGTGATGTAGTTTTCGTCACAAGAGAACCTTTATTGTTCAGAAAAATAGAAAATAGAATGAATAAAGAAAGTTGCTTTGTAGATAAAATAATAGCAAGGATTGTTTACTACAGACATTATGGTGTTGAAGTGAACAATAATGAAATAATACATTTCTACTGTCCAAGTATATTAAAATTAAAAAAAGCTAGAGTTGAAAAAATTAGTATAGATAAATTTATTGGAGAAAATGGAATACTAGAACAGGAAATCTTTATAGAATCTAGCATCAGTAGAGAGGATATTGTAAAAAGAGCTGAAAAATTTGTTGGGTCTGATTTTGGAGGATATAAAATCAAAACTAACAACTGCGAGCATTTTGCTTTTTGGTGTTCAACAGACATAAAAATGTCCAGACAAAAACCAAGTAGAACAACCTATAAAAGTTTTGTTTTCATGTTTGGTGGACTATACTACTTTTTTATAGGCTTGAATATATTTTCTGAACTTATTAAGAAGAATGAATTATAATAACTAATTCATTCTTCTTTTAATTTATGCTGTCCATTCACCATGAACAACACCTACTAAATACCAATCTCCATTATCTTCTTCAAATACTAGAACTAAGCTTCTCCAATCCATTCCCATATATTGAGGATCAAACCCTGTAAAATGGAATTCTACATAAGATTCATTAGGATACACATCTTCTATATTGTTATTCATATTTCCCGTTCCTACTATTTGATTTATTCCTATTAATTCTGGATTTAAATAATCTTCATCGTAAACAAATCTGCTGTGATAATATGCATATTCTCCGCCAATACTTTCACCAGTTCCATCATATTCCCCCCAAACATATACTGTAGTGTTAGTAAACATATTAGCTCCAATAGTATTACCTGGATAGAAAACTATATCGGTATTAACATTAACATTGAAATATGGAGAAAATCTAACACCTTTTGTAGGATGAGCATGATTTGCTAAAGCTGCTCCATCTTCATTAGCCAAGTGACTCAGTACTGTAAATGCTTCATTGACAAGATTTGCGGATTGACTTGGCGGATTAGATAAAATTTCAATTTCATCCATAAGGTTATTTATAGTGGTTTCTTTTTCTTCAAGTAAATTACTATTTTCTACCATAATGTTTTCTAATATATCTAAATTACCCTCTAAACTTTCTATTTCTTCTTCAAGTAATGAAATTTCATTTTTTGAATTTTCCAATTCAGATTCTAAATTATCAACGGCAGTATTATCTGTGCTGCAGCTGGATAGAATTAATGTAGAAATTAATAACAAACTTAAAAACAAATATTT
>CAZNLP010000118.1:0-6449 GCA_964574015.1 uncultured Clostridia bacterium
ATGAAACAATTTCAAATGCTGTACTTCAACACATGTATGAAGCATTGATATTAACAGACAATGAATTAAACAACGTACCTGGACTAGCAGAAGATTGGGAATTAAGCGACGACTTAATGACCTGGACTTTCTATTTAAGAGAAGGTGTTGAATTCCACAATGGTAACGAATTTAATGCAGACGATGTTATTTACTCTTTTGATAGAGCACAGGAACCTTTTTCAAAGTGGACTAATGTTTTTGGTACTGTAGAAAGCTATGAAAAACTTGACGATTATACTGTAGTTGTTCACTCATCTTCACCGGACGTAATATTCTTATCAAAATTAAGAGATTTAGTAATTCTTGATAAAGAAACTTTTGAAGGTAAGGGAGAAGACTTTGTAGCACTTAACACTAACGGTACAGGAAGATACAAATTAGAAGAACACGTTAAAGAAGATCGTATTGTATTTGTAAGAAACGAGAATTATTGGGGAGAAAAACCTCAGGTAACTAAGGTAACTTATAAACCAATAACTAATGATGCTACAAGAACAGCTAATATAATGACCGGTGATGTAGACATGGTAGTAGATGTTCCTGTAAGAGATGTAGAAATACTTAAAACAAATGATGATTTAAATATTATTCAGCAACCAAGTTTAAGAAATATTTATCTTAACTTTGCAGGTTGGACGGATAATCCAAGTCCGGATGCAGAAGAACCTATGATTACTCCTGATGGAAGCAATCCTTTCCGAGTTTTACCGGTAAGACAGGCAATGTATCATGCGATAAACGTTCAGGAAATATCAGATAAGATTATGAATGGATTCTCAACTCCAGCAGCAAGCTACTCTCCAGAAAATTATGTAGGATATAATCCAGATATAGAAATACCTGAACATGATCCTGAACTAGCAAAACAGCTTCTTGATGATGCTGGATACCCTGTTCAAGACTCTGGAGAACTTGAAGGATATAGATTCCAGGTTACATTAGATGCGTCAAACGATAGATATATCAATGATGCACAGATAGCACAAGCTATAGCTGGATATCTTGAAAGAGTAGGAATAAAGGTTAATTTAAATCTTATGTCAAGAAATGTATTCTTTACATACATAAGAGGAACAAATCCTATGGGAGATATCACTCATTTCCTAATGAGCGGATGGTCCGATAGTAGCGGTGAAGGTGTAACATTGGCTTCTGACTTGCTTTACAGTCATAATCAAGATGGACCTGTAAAAGAAGGATTTGGTGGAGTTAACAGAGGATATTATAAAAATGAAGAAGTAGATGCTTTAATAGACGAAGCTTTAGCAACTAGAGAAGTTGAAAAAAGAGATGAACTAATTCAAGAAGTATGGAAAATAGCTTCTGAAGAAGTAGCATATATACCAATTCACTTCCAGCAAGATGTATTTGCAACAAACTCAAAAATCGATTACAACCCAAGACCAAACAAATACATATATGCATGGGATATAGAAGTGCTAGAATAAAATATTAATTAAATAGACCTTAAAGAAATTTAAGGTCTATCTTTTATAAAGAGGTGACTAAATGTTTAAATTCGTAGTAAAAAGATTTTTGCAAATGATAATGGTACTTTTAATAGTATCAGTAATCGTTTTTATATTTTCCAGCTTAATAGGAGATCCTGTATCATTAATGGTACCGGAAAATGCAACTCAAGAAGAAATAGATGCTGCAAGAGAATACTTAGGTTTAGATAAGCCTGTTTATGTTCAATATTCAATTTTTCTAAAAGATGTTTTAAAAGGAGATTTTGGACTTTCCTATAGATACTATCAACCAGCTATGAAAGTCATACTTGATAGACTTCCGGCAACTCTTGAAATGGTATTTGTATCAGCAATTATAACAGGAGTTTTTTCTATTATATTAGGAGTTTACTCAGGAGCTTATCCAAAAAGAAAGAGCAGCAAAGTAATCATGGTTTTTTCAATAGCAGGAATATCACTACCCTCATTTTGGTTGGGTATGATGATGATATTTATTTTTGGAATAAATTTAGGATGGCTACCTCCTTCCGGAAGAGGAGAATTAGGAACGTTTTTAGGAATAAGCAGCAGTCTATTTACAATAAACGGTCTTAGACATCTTATACTACCGGCAGTAACATTATCCATGGTAAATCTTGCTACAATTATCAGGCTGACCAGAGCTGGTATGCAGGAAAATATCAGACAGGATTATGTTAAGTATGCCAGATCAAAAGGAGTTTCAAGAAGAGATGTCTTATACAGACATGCTTTAAAAAATACATTAATTCCTGTTGTTACAATATTCGGACTGCAGATAGGTGGGTTGATAGCCTTTACCACAATAACCGAAACTATATTTGCATGGCCGGGAATGGGGAAACTACTTATTGATTCTATTTACAGTGCTGATAAACCGATAATAGTATCCTATCTTATGATTGTTTCAATAATGTTTGTATTTATAAACTTTTTAGTTGATATTATTTATGTAATTATAGATCCAAGAATAGATTTGAAGTAGGTGATAATGATGGAAATAGAAAATACAAGAGAAGTAAAAATTGGGTTATATAGAAGAATGCTAAAGTCGGAAATGTTCCATAATTACAAGAACAACCTTCCAGCTATTATTGGATCAATAATTTTTTTGATAACGGTTTTAATTGCTTTAATAGGGCCTTATATAGTTAATCAGAATCCCTATGATTTAGCAGAAATATCATTATCAAATTCTTATCTGCCTCCCGCATGGGAAGAAGGTGGGAACATGGAATTTTTTCTTGGAACAGATGACCAAGGTAGAGATATTTTAAGTGCAATTGTATACGGCAGTCGAATATCTATGTTTATAGGACTAACAGCAATGCTTTTATCCTGCGGTATAGGAACCTTTATGGGTTTGATATCGGGATATTACGGCGGTAAAATAGATGCTCTTATTATGAGAATTACAGATATACAGCTTTCTTTTCCAACAACATTATTAGCAATATTTATAATGACTATGTTTGGTAGAGGTGTTGATAAAATTATAATTGCTCTAACTCTGGTAGGATGGGTAAGGTATGCCCGTACAGTTAGAGGAGAGGTACTTGGAGTCAAGAAAAAAGAATACGTAGAAGCAAGTCGTACCATAGGACTTCCAAACCGCACCATAATATTTAAACACATCATGCCTAATATATTAACATCAGTAGTTGTACTATCAACTATTCAGGTAGGTTCATTTATTTTAACGGAAGCAACTCTAAGTTTTCTTGGAGTTGGTGTTGAAATAAGTAAACCATCCCTTGGACTTCTTGTAAAGAATGGCTTTGATGTTATGTTCAGTGGACTGTGGTGGGCTTCTGTATTCCCAGGATTTTATATAATGATAATAGTTTTTGGAATAAATCTATTAGGAGACTTCCTAAGAGATGAATTAAATCCAAAATTGAAGTAGAGGTGCTTTATGACAGAAAAAATATTAGAAGTTAAAAATTTAAAGACGTATTTTCATACATTCAAAGGAGTAGTAAAAGCTGTAGATGGTGTTGATTTCAGTTTGGAAAAAGGAAAAACCCTTGGAATAGTAGGAGAATCCGGCGGAGGAAAGTCGGTAACAGGATTTTCCTTAATTAAATTAATCGAAGAACCGGGAGAAATAGTAGAAGGGGAAATACTATTTTACGGAGAAGATTTAATGAAAAAATCTGAAAGAGAAATGGGGAAAATAAGAGGAAAAGAAATTTCAATGATTTTTCAAGACCCGATGACATCTCTTAATCCTCTATTTACTATAAAAAGACAGATGGACGAAGTTTTAAAAATTCACACAAATTTAAATGAAAAAGAAAGACTAAATAGAAGTGTAGAACTATTAAGAAGTGTAGGAATACCAAATCCTGAAGATAGAATAAAAAGCTATCCTCATGAACTTAGTGGTGGTATGAGACAGAGAGTTATTATCGCTACATCTATGTCGGCAAATCCAAAACTAATAATTGCAGATGAACCTACTACTGCTTTAGACGTTACTATACAAGCTCAAATATTAAGATTGTTGAAAGAGTTGGTTCAAAAAAACAACAACTCTCTCATTTTAATTACCCACGACCTTGCGGTTGTTTCAGAGATGGCTGATAATATTATAGTTATGTACTGCGGAAAAATAGTAGAACAGGGAAAAACAAAACAGATAGTAAACAACAGCTACCACCCTTACACAAGAGGACTGCTTAATTCTATACCGAGGTTTAGGTCGGATAAGTCAAGATTAGACACTATAGAAGGAATTGTACCGAATATGTTTAATTTACCTAAAGGATGTAATTTTGCACCAAGATGTAAATATAAACAAGAAAGATGCGAAAATGAGGAACCTCTAAAAAGAGAGATTACAGAAGGACACTATGCTGCATGCCATTTTCCATTAAAAGGTCTGGCAAATGGAGGTAATCAAAATGACTAAAACTCTTGAAGTAAAAAACCTATATCAGCAGTTTAATTTATCTAGCAGTATTTTTGATAAATACAAACTTAAATCAGGAAAAATAGTTAAAGAAGAAAAAATTGTACATGCAGTAAACGGTATTAATTTTGAAATAGAACAGGGAAAGGTATTTAGTTTAGTTGGTGAAAGCGGTTGTGGTAAATCAACAACAGCAAGAACAATAATTAAACTTCTGCAACCTAAAAAAGGTCAGATAATCTTTGATGGAGAGGATATTACAAATTTAACAGGAAAAGAAATGCTTCCTGTAAGAAGAAATATGCAGATGATATTTCAGGATCCTTTCGCTTCACTAAATCCAAGATATAAAATTAAAAATATAGTCATGGAACCGATTTTATTTCACAATCCAAATTTGACAACCAAAGAAGCAGAAAAAGAAGCTCTTGAATTATTAGAAATAGTAGGTATAAGACCGGAACAAAAAAACAGATACCCCCATCAATTTAGTGGAGGACAAAGACAGAGGATAGGTGTAGCAAGAGCCTTAGCTGTAAAACCAAAACTAATCATAGCTGATGAGCCGGTTTCTGCACTAGATGTATCTATACAAGCTCAAATACTAAATCTGCTTATGGACTTAAAGGATGAATTTAATCTATCCTATTTATTTATAGCTCACGATTTATCGGTAGTTAAACATATAAGTGATGAGATAGGGGTAATGTATTTGGGTAAAATAGCTGAAAAAGCAAAGAAAAAAGATTTGTTTAACAATCCGAAACACCCTTATACAAAACTGCTTTTATCCTCCATACCAACAATAAATGAAGAACCCTTAGTAGAACCAGCAGAAATAAAGGGTGAAATACCGAGTCCTATTAATCTGCCAAAAGGATGTTATTTCAACGATAGATGTCCATATGCAATGGAAATATGTAGAGAAAAAGAACCTGTAGAAAAAGAAATAGAGAATAAACATTTTGCATCTTGTCACCTATACTAAAATTATGGAGGAAATATGAAAGAAAAAATATATCAAGAAATAGATAATATAAAAGATGAATTATTAGATTTAAGTAGAAAAATTCATGAAACTCCCGAGTTATGTTTTGAAGAATATAAATCATCTAAACTAATTAAAGAACTACTTAAAAAACACAATTTTGAAATAGAAGAAAACTCAGGGGGAATGGAAACCGCCTTTAAAGCAAGATTTAAAGGAAAGGGAGAAGGACCTACTTTAGCCTTTTTAGCTGAATACGATGCTCTTCCTGAAATTGGTCACGGTTGTGGACATAATCTTATTGCTATGGCATCAACAGGAGCGGCAATTGGACTAAGTAAATTAATGAAGGACATACCTGGAGAAGTTGTCCTTATGGGAACTCCTGCAGAAGAAGGTGGTGGAGGAAAAATTGTTCTACTTGAAAAAGGAGAATTTAAAGATATTGATTTCTCCCTTATGGCCCATCCAAGTACTCAGGCTTTAATCGGAAGAGGAGGCTTAGCTACAACAGGTGTAGATATAGAATATAAAGGAGTATCTGCTCATTCAGCATCACCGGAAGATGGTATAAATGCTCTACAGGCAGTTATACAAACCTTTAATATGATTGATTCTATAAGAGCTCAACTTCCTTTCAAGACAAATATAAATGGAATTATTACAAAAGGTGGAAATGCATCTAATATAATTCCCGATTTTGCAGCATGTGATTTTTCTGTTAGAACAAGAACATTCGCTGATTTAAAGCTTGTAATAAGTAAAATAAAAAATACAGTTGAAGCAGTTGAAAAATTGACGGGAGCTAAAGCTAAGGTTGTAGTGGGCGATGCATATGCAGAAAGGTATCCAAATTTAACTATAGGGGAGACATATAAAAAATATATGGAAGATCAAGGAGAAAAAATCGATTATCCAGATCCATATGCAAAGATTGGATCTTCAGATATTGGAAATGTAACTCTAAAAATGCCTGCTATTCATGCCTATTTTAAAATTACCGATAAATCAATAG
>CAZNLP010000119.1:0-6276 GCA_964574015.1 uncultured Clostridia bacterium
ATCTTCAGTTATATCCCAAAGTTTATCGTGTTTGTCGTTTAGTAAAACAATCACTCTGTCGCTTTGCGAATTAAAAGCTGTTGGAGTATGTTTTACACTGTAGTTGATTATTTCTTGTAATCTGTCATCTGATACTGTTGATTCATTTGATAGGTTGTATATAGTTCGCCTTTTTTCTAAAACGTCTAAAAATTTGTTATTCATTATAGTTACCTCCGTGTTGTTTTATTTATATTTTACTTGTAAAGTTTTTTAAATTTTCTAGTATACTTTCTTTTTCTATTGGACTTAAATCTTTAAACAAATCATCTAAGAATTCTTCGTGTTTAGGAAAAATATTCGAGATTAAATTTTCACCTTTTTCAGTTAAAGATACGTAATATATCCTACCATCAGATTCGCATTTTTTACGAATTACCAAATCTTTTTTCTGGAGTTTGTTTATTACGTAGGTGATGGTGCCGCTGGTTACTAAGATTTTTCCTGCTATCTTCTGCACTGGTTGATCACCTTTGTGGTAGAGCATTTCTAAAACGCCAAACTCACTTATATTTAAATCAAATCCATGAACGTTTTTTTCTATCTTTTCAAATAACTGATGAAAACTTCTTGATACAGCTATTACCATTTTTAAGTTTATATCTTCCATAAAACTACCTCGCTTATCTTGAACTCAAGATAATATTAACATAAATATATCTTGATGTCAAGATAAAACATAAGATCTTTCGAGAGTAAGATAATACTGCTATTCTCAAGATGACATTGCAGAGTGACAATTCCCATTAGTTGACATAAAAATGCTTATAAAGTATACTAAATGATATACAATATCAATTAAACAACTAAATTTAAGATATAAATATAAAAATTTTTATGGAGGTAGATGAACATGAAAAATGGACATTACAAGATAAAAAAACCACAGAATGAAAAAATAATAGATTTTTGCAACGATAAAGAAGAGGCAGAAAAATTAAAAGAAGCTATAGAAGAAGTAAAAAGCAAAAAAATTGAAATTCCACTTATTATTGGTGGAAAAGAGATTAAAACAGATCACAAAGAAAAATCAGTGATACCTCACAATAAAGACTATGTGTTGGCAGAATACTATGTAGCCGGAGAGAAAGAACTGAAATTAGCTATAGAAGAGTCATTGAAAGCTAAGAAAAAATGGGAAAAAATGTCTTTTGAACACAGAGCTTCTATTTTTTTAAAAGCAGCAAACTTACTTTCAAATAAATATAGATACATAATGAATGCAGCTACTATGATGGGTCAGAGCAAAACTCCATATCAAGCTGAAATAGATGCATCATGCGAATTGATAGACTTTATGAGATATAATGCATATTTTGCACAAGAAATATACGGTGAACAGCCTGATTCTACAGTCGATAACTGGAACAGAATGGAATACAGACCTTTAGAAGGCTTTGTTCTTGCTATTAGTCCTTTCAACTTTACATCAATAGGGGGCAACTTAAATGTAGCACCGGCTATATTGGGAAATGTAGTAAACTGGAAGCCGGCATCTTCTGCAGTATATTCAAATTATATCTTTATGCAGATACTAAAAGAAGCAGGATTGCCTGATGGAGTTATAAACTTTATACCATCAAGAGGTAAAATGGTAAACGATGTTATGATAAAAAATGAAAACTTTGCAGGAATTCACTTTACAGGATCCACAGAGACTTTCAGTGAGATATGGAAAACCGTAGGAGAAAACATAAAGCTTTACAGAAGTTTCCCAAGACTTGTTGGTGAAACTGGTGGAAAAGACTTTGTCTTTGCTCACAACACAGCAGATGTAGATCAACTGACATCGTCAATTATAAGAGGATCTTTTGAATATCAGGGACAGAAATGCTCTGCATCATCAAGAGCTTATATACCGAAAAGTATATGGGACGAAGTTAGAGAGAATCTGATTGAAAAGGTCGAAAGCATAAAGATTGGTCCAACAGAAGATTTTAGTAACTATATGGGAGCTGTAATAGATAAGAATGCCTTTGACAAAATCACAGGATATATAGAACATGTAAGAGAGTCAGATGATGCTGAGATAATATATGGAGGAACCTACGACGAAAAAGAAGGATATTTTATAAAACCTACAATAGTTCTAACAAAAAATCCAAAAGATGAGACTTTAGAGAATGAAATATTTGGACCTATAATTTCAGTATATCTATATGATGATGATAAATTTGATGAAACTTTAGAACTCTGCGATTCTACATCACCTTATGCATTGACGGGAGCTGTATTTGCAAGAGAAAGAGAAGTAATCAATTATATGGAAGAAAAACTTGCATATTCTGCCGGTAACTTTTATATAAATGATAAACCTACGGGAGCAGTAGTTGGACATCAACCTTTTGGTGGGTCAAGAGCTTCAGGGACAAATGATAAAGCGGGAAGTAAGCTGAATCTATACCGATGGGTAAATCCAAGAGTAATAAAAGAAAACTTTAAATACGATACTTCGTTGTAAAACAAAAGATCTTTCGAGAGTTATTTTTTACAGCTATTCTCAAGATGGACAATGAACAGTCATTCCGAGGACTCGAGGAATCTTAGCAGAAACCAAGGGGACTGTCCCCTTGGTTTCACGATAGTAAGATAATACTTATATTCTCAGGAGAACTACTACAAACTGTCATTTCGAGCTTGCGAGAAATCTTAAATAAAGACAAGGGCATATCAATTGGATATGCTGCCTTGTCTTTTAAAATGGAGGAAAATACTAATTATTAAAATTCATTCTATACAGTGTGTCAGTAAGTACTTGAGTTTGTTTCTTTAATATCTCAATATCTATATCACTTAAATCATTTTGCTCTTGTCCTATATAGGGAAGAGTTTTATTTGCAGATAATCCCTGATAGATTACACCGAAGGATCCATTTCCTTTATAAATCAAAGGCTCTGGAGAAGAGATTCTATCCTCGTTGAAATCCAAATTGTAGTTTGAAGCTCTTCTACTTAGATACCCTATGTTTTTGTAAAGACTAGGGTCTTTTTTTGTAATGTAAGAAGTATCAACATATACATTTTCACTATCTTCTATGCCAAGATAATTCACATAGAAGAAAAAAGTCTCTTTATCTATATAAGGATGGAACACCATATTCTTTGCACCAAGTTCTTCTACATGTCTACTATCGGTAAAAAGAAAGATTATTGTTTTATCGGGTACTTCTTCTACTTCAGATAAAACCTTCGCAGTTTCAAGAATTGATGCTATAGAGCTTCCATTTTCAAGAAGTCCCTCGTGCTTCGAGTTCTCCGAAAAGCCAAAATAGTCGTAATTTGTTGTTATAACTACAGGGCTGCTGTCATCTTTACCTTCTATATATCCTCCGATGTTCAATATTTTAACCTCTCTCATAAGTTTGAAATCATTTTTGTAGTTTAAAATTTTGTCGGTATTTGATTGCAAATAATCTTTAAGTTCCTGAGAAATATATATTCTAGCATAGTTTCCTAAAAACTTGTTATCATTGTTAAAATCTGCAAATTTAGAAGTTTCTCCGTATTTAAGATATTTGTTTTCATCTACCGGTACTAACACTCCTCTTATGTTTGGATTCTGCATAGCTTTAGTTCGTGCCTTTCCTATTAAAGAATCCTTATTTTCATCAACTAATAAAAATACATTTTCTTTAACTTCACTTCTATTGTATTCAGATAGAGGAATAATTTTACCCCTTAAATTTTTAATAGGTACCGGGTTATCATCCTCCATAGCATAAAAATATGTGCTGCTGGAGTAGTCTACTCTTTTTTGAAATTCTTTTATCTGTTTATTATCTTCATCTTCTACAATTAAAGATGAAGTATAAACTTTACCAAACAAGGACTTTGAATAAGATTCAACATTTTTTTCCTTAACATAATTTTCGTCAAATAAAGGTTCAAGGTTGTATTCTTTAAATTTTCCTGCTATATAATTTGAAAATTCAACTTGTTTATCAGTATTTGTTTCCCTGCCTTCGTAGTAATCCCTAGATATTTCATTGAGATTATTTTCAATACTATCAATATTTACCGGAACCTTACTTGGGAAGGGAGGTTTAAATAATATAAATACAATTAACATTATAATAGCACCTTTGGTAGCTATAATTTTTTTATTGTTTTTAAAGTCTTTTATTTCTTTTATAAGAGATTTAGGTGATATAAAAAAGAAAAATCTATTTATATAGGTTATAATCTTTGAATCTCTTTTTTCTACTTCGTTTTTAAGACCTTCACCGAGAAAGTTAAAGCACATTATTGATACAAAAAATGCTAAAGCTGGAAATACTGCAATCCAAGGCTTTCTTAGAGTAAGAGCTATTCTTGCTGATGAAAGCATACCACCCCATTCAGGGTTAAAGGGAGGTATAACATCATAAGGTATTTGCTGTTGAGTAAAGAGATCCAGCAAGCTTTTTCCAACGTAAATACTAAAAACACCTAATTCTGCCAGTAAAAGTAAGGTTGCACTTAATTCAAAGAAAAAATCTACGGTAATATAAGGGACAATATGTGGTGTAAGGTTTTGCCATGCTATCTGAAATTTTGATTTACCTGTAGTAATTTCACCTTTTATGAAGTTCATATCCAGTATTTCTTTTCCTTTTTCCAAAATCTTTTTCGCCGGTCGACCTACTCCTACAAAGGTAAATACTGCTACAAAAGCGTAAATAGATTCTTGAAGTTCAAGATTTTGAAGATATCCGTTACTTAAAAGTATTATACAGAGTATCAGTGAAGGTATAGCATTAGATAAAGAACTAAAAAAATTAATTATACTTCCAGCAATTTTACTGCCGAAGGCTCCTATATAGGCTAAGGGTATAGCTATTATAAACTTTGCGATTGCTGCCAGTAGTACGATTTTTAAGGTTATTGAGGCTCCATATATTATCTGGCTGTATATATCCCTGCCCAAAATATCTGTTCCGAAGTAGTTAATTTTACTTGGAGGTTCAGGATGATCTCTGATTACAAATTCTCCATCTATCATTTCAACTCTGTTTAGGTCGGAGCTGTAGGGATCGTAGTTTATGAGGCTGTATTTAAAGTTTATTAAAACTAAAATTAATATAAGAAGAAGAATTCCGAAAAATAATGAATAGTTAAATTTTTTCAATGTTGACCTCCTTAAAATGACATGCGCATAGTCTATCATTTCCTAAATCTTCTAGTTTAGGTTCATTATCTCTACAGTAATCTTTGGCTTTGTAGCATCTATTAAAAAATACACAACCTTTACTATGATTGTAGCTTTCGTAGAGTTCACCATTAAGGATAATAGGCTTGGGTTTTTTAGTTTTTTCACTTGAAAAATCAGAAAAAGATGATATCAATGCTTTTGTGTAGGGGTTATAAGGATTATCGTAAATATCCTTCGTTTTACCGATTTCCATAATTTTTCCCTTATATAAAACTATAACTCTATCGGAAACGTGTTTTACTACATTTAACCCGTGGGCTACAAAAAGATAGGTGATATTATGTCTATCCTGTATGTCCATTAATAAATTTAGAATTTTTGATTGTACCGATACATCTAAAGATGATACGGGTTCGTCGCAGAAAATGAATTTCGGCTCCACAGCAATAGCTTTGGCAATACTTACTCTCTGCTTTTGACCTCCGCTTAATTCTGTAGGGAATTTATCTTTGACAGAAGTTGGTAACCCTACTTCTTCTATAAGATTAGTCACTTTGTCTTTTATTAACTTATTGTTCATACTAAAGTGAAGTTTTATAGTTTGTTTCAATATATCTTCAATTACCATTTTTGGGTCCAAAGAATAGGATGATTCCTGAAAAACCATCTGTATATCTTTTCTTTTCTTTCTGAATTCTTTTTCGGAGTAATCGAAAATGTTTTCATCTTCAAAATAGATTTTTCCTCTAGTAGGCGATTGAAGTCTTGTAATTAGCTTACCTAATGTAGATTTACCGGAACCGCTTTCTCCAACTAAACCTAAAGTTTCTCCTTTTTTTACATAAAAGCTTACATTATCCAGAGCTTTTAAAGGATTTTCTTTAATAAAGAAATTTTTTCTAACAGTATATTCTTTTGAAATGTTTTCTACTCTTAAAATTTTATCTGTCATAGTTATCACCGTATAAGTGGCATTTTATTAAATGGTTATTTATATTTTGAACCTCTGGCTTTTTCTTTTTACATATATCCATCTTGGAGGAACACCTTTCGTAAAAGCAGCATCCTAAGATTGGACTATTGATTTGTGATACAGATCCATTTAT
>CAZNLP010000120.1:0-6275 GCA_964574015.1 uncultured Clostridia bacterium
TCTCTTAATGTTACGAAAGAAAAGTTCTTGAAATTATTAATCCTATGTATCCATCCATTTAATAAAACTTTATCCTTTTCTTTTTTTCTTTTCAAGTCTGATACTAGTATTCTTTTCATTTTTTTCTTCCTTCCTTTCTTTCTGTAACATAAAATAAAAAAACCTTCCGTCCTTAAAATTACATTCTCATATAATCTTAAGGACGAAAGGTTGAATTTCGCGGTGCCACCTTAATTAACCAAAATTGGCGCTCATTCAGTACGGATGATAAATCATCGATACCTACCTGCTGTAACGTGCAGTCCACGTCCAAGCCTACTTTAATAAATTTCGGTTGGAAACTCAAGGGTGTTCTTCAATAAATCTTTTAATATAGGACTCTCACTAACACCTACTCGCTCTGATTATCCGACTTATTTACTCTTCCTATCATAGTTTATGTTAC
Organism: uncultured Clostridia bacterium; assembly: GCA_964574015.1. GTDB lineage: Bacteria > Bacillota > Clostridia > Tissierellales > Dethiosulfatibacteraceae > UBA8670. The sequence continues at coordinate 446 of CAZNLP010000120.1, forward strand.
ATTTAATTAATTTTTTTCAATTATAAAACAGATTTATTTGTTTGTCAAATTTTATTTTTAAATATTATTGGTTTTTCTGTAAAGCATAAAGTATGTAAGCACCGTTGATACTACAAAAGGTAATATTAAAGCTCTTACAGAATATATTAGCCCATTTGCATCAGCAAGTCCACTAAAAATAATCATTACTAAAGAGCCAATTCCTCCTGGTATACCCATTATTATTCCTGTAGCAAATGATTGACTATCAGGAATGATTTTATGGCTTACTAAAACTCCTACCGTATTTGTTAAAGAATAACAAAAGCCGAGGATTCCAACACCTAATGCTGCTATCCAATTGCTCCCGTATCCAATTAAAGCCAAACTTGACAAGCTTAAAAGCATTCCATAAATAAATACTTTTTTCTCTCCAATTTTGTCTATAAGTATTCCTCCGCTCATTGTTCCTATCGGTATACCTAAAAGGTGTATGGACAATAAAGCAGCTCCATATGCAAAGTTTTTAAGAGTAAGGATTTGAATACCGTAGGTGATAATAAATCTTCCTCCTAAAACTTTCATTATGCTAATATATAAAAGTATCCCCAACCAAAACATACTCTTTTTATTTAAGTTTAGTTTTTTAACTTCTTCAATCTTTTCTTCAATGCTGTTTTCTTTTCTATTTTCATAAGTATCTATTTTTACATTTTGAACTCCAGAATAGTACATAAATAAGGCTACAAGAGCTCCTGGTAAAACCAGAAATATTATTTTTTCTATCCCAAATTTACTGGCAATCCACAGTCCAACAATAGAAGAAGCTGTTCCAGCGAAGCCTCCTATAGTCATAAATATTGATAAGCTAGTGCCTTTAGACCTTCGTCCTAATGTTACTGCTGTAGTAGATCCTAAGGGATGATAAAGAGCCGATGCTGAGGACCCTAGTGCTATAACTAAAAGTAAAATATAAAAATTATTTATCACACCAGATAAGCTTATCAAAACCGAAATCCATAGAATTGAAATAATAAGATGTTTTGGTTTTCCTTTTTTATCGGATAACAAACCAAACACAGGTTGAAGTAATGATGCGAATACAAGGACAGCAACGGAAATTAATCCTTGTTGGGTTAAATTTAACCCTAATTTATAAGCGAAATAAACCGATATCGGTGCTATTATTCCAACATAAAAATCATTTGTGAAATGCCCTAAAGATACAGCCATAAGCTGTTTAAAACCTCTATTTTTTAGTGAATATTCAATTTGTCCCATGACTTACTCCCTGTCTAATTTTAAATTCGATTAAGTATAACAAATTAATATATATTAATCAATTTAATTATATTCTATCTTCTCAAATTCAACTTTTCCTTTTCTAAATAAAGCAACATACTTGAACCCTACTTCTTTAAGAAGATTAATAGCTCTTGATATATCTTTTCCGACATTTTGAGAAATATGAGCATCAGAACCTACAGTCACTATTGTTCCTCCAAGTTTTTTGTATAATTTTAGTGTCTCTATGTTAGGCATGAAATCTCCAATTTTTTGTCTGATACCTGAGGTATTTATCTCAATACCTTTATCATTTTCCACCACAGATTTAAGTATATCTGAAATTTCACTTCTATATTTTTTAATATCTATTTCAACATCCATCCTAGAAGCATATCTTCTAACTAAATCTAAATGAGCAAGACAATCGATGTCTTTTATCTTTGTTATTTTATAGACCTCTTCAAAATAATATTTTACATTTTCATGGGTATTTATTGTAAAATCAATATTCTCTAAATATTCTCCATTTAAACCCTTATGTTGTGCTCCTAAGGTATAGTCAAGTTTCAAATTTTTAAAAACATCATCAACCCTTTCCAGGTTGCTTTGGGGTTGTCCTAACTCAGCTCCTGTTAATATTTCAATTTTACTTTTGTATTTCTCATGTAATTTATTAAGTATCTTTTCTCTATTTTTGAAATATTCTACTGAATAATATTCTCTATTATCATCGCATTCTAAATGATCTGTAACTGCTAATGTTTTAATGTTTTTATTTATTGAATTAATGATTAATTTTTCCAAATCGACTTTACTATCAGGGGAAAAATTACTATGAACATGATAATCTAATTTATACATCTCTTAAAAACTCCTCTAATAATTTTATAACTTAAACAAATATTTATATTTATTTAAGAATTTGTTATTTATTATATTATATAATAAAATTATATTAATATTATCATATATTTGACTCTGTGATAAAATTTTATTTCAAAAAATATTAAATCCCCTAAAATTAATAATAAATTTATTAATACTCAAAATATTATAATAAATGAAAGTGAGATGTTTATGAAAAAATTAGAAAGAAATTTCATACTGGAATATTTGAAAAATGATATTGAAAAAAATCAATATGTTAATGCAATGTGGGAATGTGGAGCTTCTTCTTTTGGGAGAATAGACGAATGGTCTGATATAGATATAATAATTGATATAGAAGATGGTAAGACCATAGAAGTTTTTCAAGATATTGACAAAATCGTTGAAAATATATCACCTGTGGAAAGATCCTACGGTTGTCCTCAAAGAATGTCTAAAGGAGCTTATCAAAAAGTTTATAAGTTAAAAGACCAAAGTGAATTTCTTCTAATTGAAATATGTGCAGTTCAAAACAGCAGCAATCAAAAATTTTTACAAGAAGAAATACATGGGAAAGGAAAAATTCATTTCGACAAAAAAAGTATTACCTCTACTTCTCCTTTAGATAAAGATAAACTTTCTAAAAAATTAAAATCCAGAATATATGAATTAGAAAATATATTTAATATCTATCAAAATTTGCCAAAGAAAGAAATGAACAGAGGTAATAATATTGAAGCTCTTGCTTTTTATAGAAATTTTTCTCTATACCCTCTAGTTGAAATGCTAAGGATAAAATACGATCCTTACAGATATGATTTTAGAATAAGATACCTTTACTACAATTTTCCTGAAGATACCGTTAAAAAACTTGAAGAACTTTTTTTTATATCAGATTCTAAAGATTTGAAAGATAAACATGAAATTTGTATTAATTGGTTTAATAATCTTTACAATGAATTAAAAGAAAAGAGGAGTTATCTATGAAAGAAAATGATATGATTTTTCATTACATTGACAAACAAACCGTAAGTTTAAAAGATTTAATAATAAAAGGAAAGATCCTCGATATAGGCGGTGGCGGAGAAGGTATAATAGGCAAAATTTTTCAAGATAAAGTTGTAGCTATAGACCCCAGCAAAAAAGAACTGGAAGAAGCTGCAGATGGTCCTTTGAAAATAGTAATGAACGGCACATCTCTCAAATTTTTAGATGAAACTTTTGATAGCACTACTTCTTTTTTTACATTTATGTTTATTCCAAACTCTAAACACGAAGCCGTAATTAAAGAAATATATAGAGTTTTAAAACCTGGGGGAAAATTTTATATTTGGGATGTTGAAATTCCAGAATTTGATGAATCTTTAGGATTAGATAAAGATAAAACTCTTTATGTTGTTCCTATAATGGTTAATTTAGACAATGAGAAAATTGATTCAGGATACGGTACGAAATGGCATAGTAAACCTCAATCTTATAATTATTTTATTGATTTATGCGAAGATATTGGTTTTAAACTTTTATCAAATGAAAAAAGTGATGAAACATTTAAATTGATTTTTAAAAAGTAATTATTTTTAAAATATATTTTCTTTTTCAAAAAGTAACCTTGGTTACATCTCTTTTCTTATAATCTTTATATAATTATAATACAAAGATTATAAGGAGGATTCTCATGAAGAAAGCTTTGCAGATAATTTTTTTAGCATCATTTGTTTTAATAATTGTAATTGGAAAAGTCCAGCTTTGGCTTGGTATTTTCTTGATTTCTTTACTTTTAGCTCCATTTTTAGGAAGATTATACTGTGGATATATTTGTCCTATTAATACCTTAACCGAAGCAACTCAGAAAATATCTAAAAAGAAAAAAATTAAGGTGCCTAAGTGGATTAAGCATCCGGTAGTAAGGTATCTTGCCCTCGTTCTTTTGGTCCTAGTTATGGTTTTTACTATGAGATCAGGTAAGAAACTACCAGTACTTCCTCTATTAACTGGAGTTGGAGTACTTCTTAGCTTAATATTTGAAGAATCTTTATGGCACAGATACCTATGTCCCTACGGAACTTTACAATCCATATTTGCCAAAAAGACTAAAAAAGCTTATGAAGTAGATTCGGAAAAATGCATAAGCTGCGGTAAGTGTGCAAAGGTATGTCCCGATGATGCAATTTCCGGTAAAATAGCCTTAATAGATAAGTCCGAATGTCTGCTTTGTGGTCGCTGTGAAGAAGTATGTCCGGTTAAAGCTATATCAAAGGTCTAAACCTAAATACCTCTTAAAGGCGGAGATTTTTTCTCCGCTTTTTTATTTATCCAGGCTTAATTGTATAACTTAGGGGATTTTATGGTATAATTAATTTATAATCACTTTTTCTATGGAGGAATTTTATGGTGTTTACCTTAGGATGGCTGAGTTGGATTTTCGTTATTAATATTTTACTGGCTTTTGTAGTTATATTTCTTGAAAGAAAGGACCCTACAGCTACATTGGCTTGGGTGTTAGTTCTTTTGATGATTCCTATTTTAGGATTTATTGGATATATTTTTCTTGCTCAAAATTTCAGCAGGAAAAAGCTTTTCGAAATGAAGATAATAGAAAAGAAAATATATGGATCATATATACAAAGACAAGAAGAAGCAATAAATAATAATAAATTTGAAATGAATGAAAAAGAATTAAACCAGTATTTAGATTTAGTAAAAATGAATGTGTTTAGTAATAAATCACACTATTCACAAGATAATCAAATTAAAGTTTTTACCGACGGCAAAGAAAAATTTAGAGATTTAAAAGATTCTATTGAAAACGCCAATAATCACATACACCTTCTTTACTATATTATTAAGAATGATGAAACTTCACGAGCTCTTATAGAACTACTTACTAAAAAAGCAGAAGAAGGAGTAGAAGTAAGACTTATATATGATTCCATAGGAGGTAGAGAAGTTAAACAAAGCGCTTTAATAGATTTCAAAAAAGCAGGAGGACTAGTTGGTGAATTTTTTAAAAGTCCACTATTTGGAATCAATCTAAAAATGAACTACAGAAACCATAGAAAAATAGCAATAATAGATGGAAAAATAGGCTATCTAGGTGGTTTTAATATAGGTGACGAATATAAAGGATTAAATGAGAAAATTGGTTACTGGAGGGACACTCACGTTAAAATATATGGTTCAGCAGTAAGGGATTTACAAATTAGATTTATGCTGGATTGGAGAAGTACAGGAAAGGATGATTTAAATTACACCCCAAAATATTTTCCATATATAGATGGTGAGGGGGAAAAAGGAATACAAATCATTTCAAGCGGTCCTGATACTCCTTTTGAAAGAATCAAACAAAATTATGTAAAAATGATAAGTATGGCTAAAAAGAGTATATATATACAAACTCCTTACTTTGTTCCTGATTCTAGTGTTATTGATTCTATAAAAATAGCAGCTATGTCTGGAGTAGATGTAAGAATAATGATACCGAACAAGCCGGACCATCCCTTTGTTTACTGGGCTTCATTAAATTATGTAGGAGAACTACTAAAATTTGGAGTAAAAGTATACACCTATGAAAACGGATTTCTTCATGCTAAAACTATGGTCGTGGATGAAAAAATTTCTTCTGTAGGCACTGCCAATTTTGATGTTAGAAGTTTTAAGCTTAATTTTGAAGTAAATGCTATTATATATTCAAAAGAAA
>CAZNLP010000121.1:0-5954 GCA_964574015.1 uncultured Clostridia bacterium
AGTAGAGATAGAGCAGGATTTGAAGTAAGAGATGTTCATCAAACTCATTACGGTAGAATGTGCCCAATTGAAACTCCTGAGGGTCCTAATATAGGATTGATAACTTCATTAGCTACCTTTGCAAGAATAAACGAATATGGATTTTTAGAATCTCCATATAGAAGGGTAGATAGGGAAACAGGTGAAGTAACTGAAAAAATAGATTACATCACTGCAGACATAGAAGATGAACATATTATAGCTCAGGCAAATGAGCCTATTGGTGAAGATGGTAAATTTAAAAATAAAAGAGTAGTTGTTAGGGGAGCTAAAGGTGAACCTGAAATAGTAAATAGAGACGAAGTTAACTATATGGATGTTTCTCCAAAACAACTTATTTCTGTTGGTACATCTATGATACCTTTCTTGGAGAATGATGACGCCAATAGAGCGCTTATGGGTGCAAATATGCAGAGACAGGCAGTTCCATTAATGATTACAGACGCACCGATTATCGGTACAGGAATGGAACATAAGGCAGCAAAAGATTCAGGTGTAGTAATAGTTAATAATTACGATGGTAAAGTTGTTTCTGTTCAGGCATCAAATATAACTGTAAAAAGAGATAGTGATGGAACCTTAGATAGATACTCTCTTATTAAATTTAAAAGATCAAATCAAGGGACCTGTTTAAACCAAAAACCTTTAGTTAAAAAAGGCGACAAAGTTAAAAAAGGTGAAATTATTGCAGATGGAGCCTCAACATCACAAGGAGAAATAGCCTTAGGTAAAAATTTACTGGTAGGATTTATGACTTGGGAAGGATATAACTTTGAGGATGCAATATTAATAAATGAAAATCTTGTAAAAGATGATAGTTTAACATCTTTACATATAGAAGAATATGAATCAGAAGCAAGAGACACAAAATTAGGCCCGGAAGAAATAACAAGAGATATTCCTAATGTAGGTGAAGATTCACTTAAAGACCTTGACGAAAGAGGAATAATAAGAATCGGTGCTGAAGTTGAACCTGGAGATATTTTGGTTGGAAAGGTAACACCGAAAGGTGAAACTGAACTTACAGCAGAAGAAAGACTTTTAAGAGCTATATTTGGAGAAAAGGCTAGAGAAGTTAGGGATACATCATTAAAAGTGCCTCACGGACAAACAGGAATCATTGTAGACGTGAAGGTATTTACAAGAGAAAACGGAGACGATTTAAATCCGGGAGTTAATAAACTTGTTAGAGTTTATATAGCTACAAAGAGAAAAATAAGTGTTGGAGATAAACTTTGTGGACGTCACGGAAACAAGGGTGTTATCTCTAGAGTACTACCTGAGGAAGATATGCCTTTCCTACCAGATGGTACACCACTTGAGATTGTATTAAACCCATTGGGAGTACCTTCTCGTATGAATATAGGACAGGTTCTTGAAGTCCACTTAGGAATGGCAGCTAAAAAACTTGGATGGCATGTAGCTACTCCGGTTTTTGATGGAGCAAATGAAGATGAAGTATTTGAGGCATTAGAAATGGCAGAATATCCATCAAATGGTAAAATAGATTTGAGAGACGGTAGAACAGGTCATAGCTTTGATGGACCGATTACTGTTGGATATATGTATATATTAAAACTACATCATTTAGTTGATGATAAGATTCATGCTAGATCAACAGGACCTTACTCTCTCGTTACACAACAACCTCTGGGAGGAAAAGCTCAATTTGGAGGACAGAGATTTGGAGAGATGGAAGTTTGGGCATTAGAGGCTTACGGCGCTGCCCATACACTTCAAGAAATGCTTACTGTAAAATCAGACGATGTTACAGGAAGAGTAAAAACATATGAAGCAATTGTTAAAGGAGAGAATATTCCTAAACCTGGAATACCAGAATCCTTTAAAGTATTAGTAAAAGAATTACAGAGTTTAGCTCTAGATATAAATATAATTTCTCCTGAAGAAAAAGTGGAGAATGAAGAGATAGAAGATATAGAAGATATCAAAGAAGTAATCGGAGAAGAAAGATTCATTGAAGAAGAAACGAGTGGAATGGAAGTAGAAGATTTAGATAAAAATTAATTTAGGAAGGGAGTTGGCCCTTTAATGGAATTTAACAATTTTGAAGCAATTAGAATAAGCTTAGCATCGCCAGAAAGCATACTGAGCTGGTCTCATGGAGAAGTAAAAAAACCTGAAACTATAAATTACAGAACATTAAAGCCTGAAAAAGATGGTTTGTTTTGTGAAAGAATTTTTGGACCTACAAAAGATTGGGAGTGTCACTGCGGTAAATACAAAAGAATAAGATATAAAGGTGTAGTATGCGATAGATGTGGAGTAGAAGTTACTAAAGCATCTGTTAGAAGAGAGAGAATGGGACATATAAAACTTGCAGCACCAGTATCTCATATATGGTATTTTAAAGGCATACCATCAAGAATGGGATTAATTCTAGATATGTCACCAAGATCTCTGGAAAAAGTGCTATACTTTGCCCAGTTTATTGTAACTGAAAGTGGAGATACACCTCTATCAGACAAGCAGATACTTACAGAACTTGAGTATAGAGAATATAAGGAAGCATACGGAGACTCTTTTCAAGCTGAAATGGGTGCAGAAGCAATAATGAAAATATTAGCTAAAATAGACTTGGACAAAGAAATAAAAGAGTTAAGAGCAGATTTAAAAAACAGTAGTGGACAGAAAAAGATACGAATTACAAGAAGACTCGAAGTTTTAGAGGCATTTAAAAAATCAGGGAACAAACCTGAATGGATGATTTTGGAAGCAATACCAGTAATACCTCCAGAGTTAAGACCTATGGTACAGTTAGATGGAGGAAGATTTGCTACATCCGATTTAAATGATCTGTATAGAAGAGTAATAAATAGAAATAATAGACTTAATAGGCTACTAGAGCTTGGAGCACCGGATATAATAATAAGAAATGAAAAAAGGATGCTTCAAGAATCAGTAGATGCTCTAATAGATAATGGAAGAAGAGGAAGACCTGTAACAGGGCCTGGAAACAGACCTCTGAAATCACTATCAGATATGCTTAAAGGTAAGCAGGGAAGATTTAGACAAAACCTTCTAGGTAAAAGGGTTGATTATTCAGGGCGTTCAGTTATAGTAGTAGGACCTGAACTTAAATTTTACCAATGTGGTTTACCAAAAAAAATGGCTCTTGAATTATTCAAGCCATTTGTAATGAAAAAATTAGTAGAGGGCGATTTAGCTCACAATATAAAGAGTGCAAAGAAAAAGGTTGAAAGAATTGACTCAGAAGTATGGGATGTTCTTGATGAAGTAATAAAAGGACATACAGTAATGCTTAATAGAGCCCCAACTCTACACAGATTGGGTATTCAATCTTTTGAACCGGTACTGGTAGAAGGTAAAGCTATAAAACTCCATCCTCTTGTATGTACTGCATATAATGCAGACTTTGATGGAGATCAAATGGCAGTGCATCTTCCACTATCAGAAGAAGCTCAGGCAGAATCAAGATTCTTAATTTTATCAGTTAACAACATATTGGCTCCAAAAGATGGAAAACCTATAACAACTCCTACACAAGACATGGTATTAGGGAGTTATTATCTAACATTAGAAGTTGAAGGAGCAAAAGGTGAAGGTAGAATTTTCTCTAGTTACGATGAACTAATCATGGCATATTCAGAGAATCAAGTAAATTTACATGCTAAAGTAAAAGTTATGATGAAAAAAGATAAAAAAGATAGAGGAAAGCTAATTGAAAGCACTGTTGGAAGATTCATATTTAATGAAGATATCCCTCAGGACTTAGGATATGTTGATAGAACGAAGGATGAATACTCATTAGAAGTAGATAAATTAGTTGCAAAGAAAGATCTTGGAGATATTGTAGATAAAGTATTTAGAAAACATGGAAATACAAAAACTGCTCAAGTTCTTGATAAGATAAAAGAAATGGGATTCCACTATTCAACTATTGGAGCAATAACAATAGGTGTATCTGATATAGATGTACCTGATGCTAAAGCAAATCTTATTAAAGAAGCTGAGAAAAAAGTTATAGATTATGAAAAGAAATACAGACGTGGTATACTAACAGATGAAGAAAGATATGAGAATGTAATAAAAATCTGGCATAAAACGACGGACGATGTAACAGAAGAACTTATGAAAAATCTAGATGAACTTAACAATTTATTTATAATGTCTAAATCTGGAGCAAGAGGAAGCCGTAACCAGATAAAACAGTTGGCTGGTATGAGAGGACTTATGGCAAATGCCGTAGGGCAAACAGTTGAAATTCCTGTAAAATCAAATTTTAGAGAAGGACTAAGTGTTCTAGAATTCTTTATTTCATCTACAGGAGCAAGAAAAGGACTAGCTGATACAGCTTTAAGAACTGCAGATTCAGGATATCTTACAAGAAGACTTGCTGATGTAAGTCAGGACGTTATAGTTAAAGAAGAAGATTGTGGAACTGATAAAGGTCTTGAAGTAGAAGCATTTATTGAAGATAAAGAAGAAATTGAAAATTTATATGATAGAATAGTAGGAAGACATTCTTTAGAAGACATTAAAAATCCTGAAACTGGCGAAATAATAGTAAAAAAAGGTGACATGATTCTTGAAGAAGATGCGTCAGAAATAGTAAATTTAGGAATTGATAAGGTTAAAATTAGATCAGTTTTAACCTGTAATACTGAAAATGGTGTATGTACTAAATGTTATGGAAGAGATTTAGCAACAGGAAAATTAGTTAACGCTGGGGAAGCTATAGGATTTATAGCGGCTCAATCGATTGGAGAGCCTGGAACACAGCTGACAATGAGAACATTCCATACAGGAGGTATAGCGGCAGCAGTAGATATTACACAAGGTCTACCAAGGGTAGAAGAGCTTTTCGAAGCAAGAAAACCTAAAGGTCAGGCTATAATTTCTGAAATACCTGGAAAGATAAAAATTAAAGAGACGGCTAAAAAAAGAGAAGTTACTGTAACAGATGAAGATAATAAAAAAAGCAAAAGTTATACTATACCTTATGGAGCTAAAATCATGGTAGAGGATGGACAAATAATAGAAAAAGGTGATAAAATAACATCTGGATCTATAAATCCTCATGACATCTATAAAATAAAAGGTATTCAAGCTTTACAATTATATATTCTTCAAGAGGTTCAAAGAGTATATAAAATGCAGGGTGTTGATATAAACGATAAGCATATAGAAGTAGTAATAAGACAGATGTTAAGTAAAGTCAAGGTAAAGAATCCTGGAGATACAGAACTACTACCGGGGACTTTAGTATCTTACGACGAGTTTAATAAAGTCAACGAAGAATCTGAAGCTCAAGGTATAGAACCTTCAAAAGGAGATAGAGTACTTCTTGGTATTACTAAAGCATCACTTGCAACGGAGTCTTTCCTTTCATCGGCATCATTTCAGGAAACAACAAGAGTACTTACTGATGCAGCAATCAAAGGAAAAACCGACTACTTACAAGGACTTAAAGAAAATGTAATTATCGGAAAATTAATTCCAGCAGGTACAGGACTTAAAAAATATGAAAAAGTTATGATAAGAAAAGAAATACCAGATACGGATTTAGAAAAATTAAAAGATAAATTTAAAGAAGAATCAGAAGAATAATGTTGACATAGGAATATCTAAGTGATAGAATAATCGAGTGTCTAAATCATTGAACAATACAAAAGATTATATGCTTGCCTAAAGCATATAATCTTTGTGATGTTTAAGAGGTGGAGAAGTGAAAATAGAAAAAAACAAAAAAGTAATAGGCAAAAAACAAACTCAACGAGCTTTACTTAAGAATGAAGCAGACTCTGTATATATAGCAAAAGATGCAGACAAAAGAGTTGTAAATGAAATTATTATTATTAGTGAAGATAACAACATTAATATAATATATGTAGAAACAATGGACAAACTTGGTAAAATGTTTGGTATTGACGTTA
>CAZNLP010000122.1:0-5951 GCA_964574015.1 uncultured Clostridia bacterium
TAGAAGAACATCCTATTTTGAAATTCAAAAGAGGGAAAAAAATTAAATTTAAATTTGAAGGAAAAATACTAGAAGGATATGAAGGGGAAACGATTGCAGCAGCATTACATTCAAACGGTGTTAAAATACTCGGGGAAAGTCTTGAAAAGCAAAGACCTAGAGGTTTTTACTGTGCTATTGGAAACTGTTCCTCTTGCTTAATGGTAGTAGATGGTATACCAAATGTAAAAACTTGTGTTACTAATCTTGAAGAAGGAATGGAAGTTGAAAGACAGAAAGGAAAGGGGGTCCTTAAAAATGATTAATACGGATATAGCTATTGTAGGAGGAGGACCTGCAGGTTTATGTGCAGCTATAAGTGCAGCAGAAAGTGGAGCTAGTGTCACTTTAATAGAAAGAAGTGAAGAATTAGGCGGACAACTAGTTAAGCAAACTCATATGTTTTTTGGTTCAGAAAAGCAGTATGCTTCTACAAGAGGTATCGATATAAGCGACATACTAATAGAGAAGCTTAATAAATACAAAGAAAAGGTTACCATATTAAAAAACACAACAGTCTTAGGTAGGTACGAAGATGGTGTCATAACAGGTATGGTAGATGAAAACAAGTATTTAAAAATAAATCCTAAAGCATTAATAATAGCAACAGGAGCATCAGAAAAATTTCTTGGATTTCCAAACAACGATTTGCCGGGAATATACGGTGCTGGTGCTGTCCAAACATTAATGAATGTATATGGAGTAAAACCAGGAGATAAAGTTCTTATGGTTGGAGCTGGGAATATTGGTCTTATAGTAAGTTATCAGCTTATGCAGGCAGGAGTAAAAGTAGAAGCAATTATTGATGCTGCTCCTGAAATAGGAGGTTACCTGGTACATGCATCTAAAATCAGGAGAATGGGAGTTCCTATTTATACATCTCATACAGTAAAAGAAGCAGTGGGAACGAAATATTTAGAAAAAGCTGTTATATGGCAGTTGGATGATAAATGGCAACCAATAGAAGGAACCGAAAAAGAATACAATGTTGATGTAATGTGTGTTTCAGTAGGTTTATCTCCGTTAAATGAACTTTTAGTGATGGCTGGGTGTGAAATGAAATATGTGCCGGAATTAAGCGGTAATGTACCTTTAAGAAATGAAGATTATGAAACGACTGTGGAAAATTTATTTGTAGCTGGAGATAGTTGTGGAGTTGAAGAAGCAAGTAGTGCTATGGTAGAAGGCTATTTAGCAGGGTTAACAGCTTCAGCAAAAATTGGAAAAAGACATGAAAAATATGATGAAAAGAAAGCTGATTATTTAAAACAGTTAAATGACCTTAGATCAGGGCCTGTTGGGAAACATATAAGAGCAGGTATAGAAAAAATTGTAAGGAGGTAGACGGATGTTAGAAAAAACAGGAGTACCAACAAATAAACAAATTAGAGAAATATTTCCAGAGGAATCTAGAATAAATGAAGGACCGGTTGTAGTAATAGAATGTTATAAAGAAATACCATGTAATCCATGTACAACAGCTTGTAAATTTGATTCCATACATATTGGTGAAGATATTAATAAAAGACCTGAAGTTATAGAAGAAAACTGCATAGGATGCAGCGTGTGTTTAAGCAAATGTCCTGGATTAGCTATTATGTTGGTTGACGGTTCAAAATCTGAAGATTTTGTTCACATGACAATCCCTTACGAATTTCTTCCATTGCCTGAAGAAGGAGATATAGTAGATGGATTAGACAGAAAGGGAGAATTTATAGAAAAAGTTGAGGTATTGAAAATAATTAATCCAAAATCTTATGACAGAACACCTTTAATAAAAGTAAAGGTAAGTAGGAATAACATGTATGAATTTAGAAATATAAGATTGGAGGAAGAGTAAATGACTAAAGAAGAAAATACCATTGTATGCAGGTGTTCTGATGTTACTCTTAAAGAGCTAAGAGATTTGATAAAAGAAGGATATACTGATTACAATGAAATAAAAAGAATAACTAGAATAGGCATGGGGCCATGCCAAGGAAAAACCTGTACTCAAATTGTTTTAAGAGAATTATCTAATGCAACTGGAAAACCGGTTTCAGAGATTAGAAATCAAAACAATAGGCCTCCTGTTGTAGGAGTTAAATTGAAATTAATTGCAGAGGAGGCAGATAAAGATGAATAAAAAAGCAAGTGTAGTTATTATTGGAGCAGGAATATCCGGATGTTCAGCAGCTTATTCTTTAGCAAAAAAAGGTGTCAAGGATGTAGTAGTTGTTGACAAATCATATGTATCAAGCGGAGCAACTGGAAGATGTGGAGCAGGAGTTAGAATGCAGTGGGGTACTGAGATGAACTGCAAGCTAGCAAAAAAAAGTATTGAATTTTATGAAAATGCTAATGAAATATTAGGATATGATAGAGATGTTGAATTTAAACAAGGTGGCTATCTTTTAGTAGCTTCTACTGATAAAGAAATGGAACAATTCGAAAAAAATGTTAAGCTGCAAAACAGTTTAGATATACCTTCTAAAATAGTAACCTTAGATGAAGCAAAGGATATAGTGCCTCATTTAAATACGGAAGGCTTAACTGGAGGAGCATTTTGTCCAAAGGATGGATTTTTAAATCCATTTAAAACAACAGATGCTTATTATAAAGCTGCAAAAAAATTAGGCGTAGAATTTTTAACTCATACTGAAGTTCTTGAAATTAAAACAAAAGATAACAAAATAGAAAAAGTAATTACTGATAAAGGTGAAATATATACTGATAAGGTTGTTAATGCAGCAGGGGGACATTCTAAAAATATTTGCGACATGGTAGGAGTGGATCTTCCTGTATACTCAGAAAGACATCAAATTTTGGTAACGGAACCTATTGAGCCAATGCAGGATCCTATGGTTATGTCTTTTTCTTTAAATTTTTACTGTCAGCAGACTCCTGAAGGTACATTTATAATGGGTAGAGGTGATGATACAGAGCCTCGTGATCTAAGAGTAACTTCAAGCTGGAAATTTATGGATGAAATGGCAAAAACAATAACAAATGTTTTACCACCTTTAGGTGAGTTAAGAGTTATAAGGCAATGGGCTGGACTATATAATATAACTCCGGATAAACAACCTATATACGGTAAGGTAAAGGAAGTTGATGGATTCTATCTGGCTGTAGGATTTAGCGGACATGGATTTATGTTTGGACCTTTAACCGGGGTAGTAATATCAGAAATGATACTTGAAGAAGAACCTACTATAGATGTTAGTATGTTAGGTATTGAAAGATTTAAAAAAGGCAACCTGATACTTGAGCCTTCTGTAGTTTGATGTTATACTTTATTTAGATTTTTAAATATAAATTACTTTATAAATATATTTTTGGAGGTGAACAATGAGAGTTAAGAGGTTAATTAAGGATGAAACTAAATGTATAGGATGCGGAAAATGCGAAGAAGCTTGTTCAAAAGCATATTTTAAAGAAGAAAATCCTGAAAAATCAAGAGTTAGAGTAAGAGCACAGGAAAACTGGAATCAGCTTGTTATTTGTACTCAATGTGGAGTATGTATGGAAGTATGTCCTACACTTGCGCTACAAAGAGACAAGAATGGAGTTGTAAAATTAAATAAGAAAGACTGTGTAGGGTGTTTTATGTGCGTTGGATTCTGTCCAGAGGAATCAATGATGCAGCATGATGATGAAAGAGAACCATTTAAATGTGTAGCTTGTGGAATATGTGTAGATGCCTGTCCAACAGGAGCTTTAAGCATAAGAGAATTTTAAAAAAAGGAGGTTGATAAAGTGGAAAATAAAGAAATGAGACAAAAACACAAAATATTATTTGAATATAAGTATGAACCAAAGAAACTAAAGCATGGTTATACAGACAAAATGCTTTACGTGAATGTAGGTGAAAATAGAATAGAAGAAAAAGACGTACCTCAAGAAGTCAAAGAAAAATTTATTGGAGGAAAAGGATACGGCTTAAGATATCTATGGGATGCGGTAAATCCTGATACAAAGTGGGACTCTGAAGAAAATGAAATAGTAATGTCAGCAGGTCCAATAGCAGGAATAACACAATATCCAGGAACAGGAAAAACACTGGTATGTAGTATATCCCCAATGACCGATATACCTATTGACTCAAATGTTGGTGGATACATAGGACCATACCTAAAATTTAGCGGATGGGACGGACTTGAAGTTCAGGGAAAAGCTAAAGAAGATGTAGTTATAGTAATAGATGGAACAGAAGGAAAAATTACAATAGAGACTGCCCCTGAAGAGGCCGTAGATGGGCATGTCCTTGGAGAACAGCTTACAGAGATGTATGCTAAGGATGAACACGAAAAAAGACAAATATCAGTAATTACTGCCGGTACAGCTGCAGAAAATACAAGAATGGGGATACTAAACTTTTCTTTCTATGATATAAGAAGAAAAGTACCTAGACTTAAGCAAGCTGGTAGAGGTGGATTAGGTACTGTATTAAGAAATAAAAAAATAAAGGGTATAGTAGTTAAATCAAAACCTGTTAAGGGAGATTTAAACAACCCATACGACCAGAGCATAATAAATAAAACCGGTATAAAACTACATAAAGAGATTGCACATCACGACCACGAACAAAACAATATGCATAGAATAGGAACAGCTGCATTACTAGATGTAATGCCTGACTTTGATTTGCTTCCAGTAAACAACTTCCAGTACGGTACACATAAAGATGCTAAAAAAATAAATACAAAGGTATTTATAAACAAATATTTAACTCAAGGTATGGTAGATGGGTGCTGGTATGGATGTTCTTTAGCATGTACAAAAGCAGCAGATAATTTTGAAATAAAAACAGGACCTTATAAAGGACATAAAGTAGTAGTAGATGGACCGGAATACGAAAATGCAGCTGGACTAGGATCAAACTGTGGAATATTCGATCCTGAAGCTATATTAGAGTTGAACTTCTACTGTGATACATATGGAATTGATACAATATCTTATGGAACATCAACAGCCTTTGCAATGGAATGTTATGAAAGAGGCATAATAAATAAAGAGATTACCGGAGGTCTTGAACTAGAATTTGGTAATATTGATGCAAGTTTAGAACTAATACATCAAATGTCACGAGGAGAAGGGTTTGGAAAAGTTGTAGGTCAGGGAATCCTAAGAATGAAAAAACTTTTCGCTGAAGAATACGGTGCAGAGCCTGACTTCCTATTTGATATAGGAACTGAGCAAAAGGGTCTTGAATATGCAGAATACGTTTGTAAAGAATCATTAGCTCAACAGGGTGGATTTGGATTTACAAACAAAGGACCTCAACATGATGAAGCATGGCTAATAGTAATGGATATGGTAAATAATCAAATACCGACATTTGAAGATAAGGCAGAAGCATTACATTATTATCCAATGTTTAGAACATGGTTTGGATTATTGGGATTATGTAAATTACCATGGAACGATATAGTACCAGAAGGAAATGAGAAAACAGAAGAACCAGCTAAAATACAGGAACATGTCCAGAATTATTTAGATTTATTCTATGGCATAACAGGAAAAACAATAACTAAAGAAGATATGATAGTACAATCTGAAAAAATTTACAACTTCCAAAGAGTATTTAATATAAGAATGGGCAAGGGTCTTAGAAAACATGATAAATCTCCATACAGAATGATGGGACCTGTAACAAAAGAAGAGTATGAATCAAGACAGGAAAGATACGACACACAACTAAAAGAAAAAGTAGGATATAATCCAGAAGGAAAAACAACAGAAGAAAAAATCAAAGCTCTGAGAGAATTCAAATATGATCAGTATGAGCAACTGGCAGATGCAGTGTATAAAAGAAGAGGTTGGACAATGAATGGAGTTCCTACAAAAGAAAAACTACAAGATTTAGGAATGGATTTTCCAGAAGTACTTGAAGTTATAGAGAAACATCTGTAAAATAGATGATAGGAATT
>CAZNLP010000123.1:0-5919 GCA_964574015.1 uncultured Clostridia bacterium
ATGCTCTGGGTTTCTATGTTCTTAATAACACCTATGGGAGCTTTCATGGGACCTCAATTGTGGACGAGAATGTATGCTGTTAAATCCCACAGACTGTTCAACCTTATGCCGTTCTTATTATCTTTAGCAGCTATAGCCTACATTGGTTCTATGCTTGTAGGTAATACAGGAATATTATTGGCACCAGGACTAGAAAAAGCAGATACAGTTCTTCCAGTTATGTTATTTGAATATGCACCTTTTGCTTTAGCATCTCTTGTTATTGCAGGTGGAGCAGCGGCAGCAATGTCAACAGCAAACTCACAAATCCACTCTATGTCTTCAGTATGGACAGTTGATGTACATCAGAAATATATAAACAAGAATATGACTCAACATCAACTTGTATGGGTAGGTAGATGGGCTATCTTGATTTTTGCAGCTATAGCTTATTTGATGTCTGTATTTATTCCTGGTCTACTAGTAACTATAGGACTTGTTGCCTTAAGTGGAACTGCTCAGGTAATAGTTCCTACAGCTGGAGCTCTTTTCTGGAGAAAAGCAAATGCACAAGGCGCAATTGCCGGACTACTTAGCGGTATAGCTGTGTTGGTTGGTATAACTTTTGTACCTGGATTTGTAGCACCATTTGGAATGCATTCAGGGTTGGCAGCACTTATAGTAAACATTGTAGTATTTCTAGTAGTTTGTTCAGTTACACCAAATAGAGATAAAGAAACTCTTGATGAAATAGATAAGCAGCTTGAAGAGTACGACTTAAAATACAACTAATAATAATTAAAATTAACAATCAGAAAGCAGATTAATTTCTGCTTTCTGCATTTCATATGAATAAAAATTTTTTATTTATATGAAATGCAAATTACACATAAAATCATAAGGAGGAGATAATATGGAAGTATATGCAGATAAAATATTTGTCAACGGTCCTATAATTACATCAAACAGCAATAATGATGTTGTAGAGGCGGTTGCAGTAAGAGAAAATAAAATCATATATGTAGGAAATGAAGAAAGGATTGAAGAATTTAAAGGAAAAGATACTGAAATCATAGATCTAAAAGGAAGAAGTATGATTCCAGGGTTTATAGACAGTCATTTACACTTTGCCCTTTACGGTATGAAGCAGGGACCTATAATAGATGTAACTTCAGACAAAGCAGGATCTATAGAAAAAATAAAATCTTTAATAAAAGAAGCAGTAAAAAGCAAGAAGTCAGGAGAATGGATAACACTATCAGGATACGACCATAATAAACTAACTGAAAAAAGACACCCTACAAAAGAAGATTTTGATGAGGTAGCTCCTAACAATCCTGTTAGATGTACAAGAGCTTGTGCTCATATGGGCGTATACAACAGCCTTGCACTTGAAATAGGAAAAATAAAACCGGAAGACTATGCACCGGGAGAAGTGATTGTTGAAAATAGAGAGTTAACTGGATTATTAAAGGAAGATGCCCATATGTACATGGGAACAAAAGTAAGTTTTTCAGAAGAAGAAATACTTGAAGGACTTAAAGCTTCGGATAAGCTTATGACAAAATACGGAATTACAACCGTCCATGATGCCGGATCGGAAGGAAACATAATGAAAACCATGGAAAAAGCATCCAGAGAAGGATTAATAAACGTAAGAGTACACCCTATGATATTTGACCTGTCGGGAAAAAAAAGAGGAAAAAGACTTATAGAAAGCTATATAGAAGCAGGAATAACATCAGGATTTGGAAATGAAAAATTTTCTATAGGGCCGGCAAAAATTATGCTGGATGGAAGCAGCAGTGGACCGTCAGTTGCAACAAAAGAACCTTACAGTCACGATCCAGACTTAAAGGGTATCTTGGTATGGCAGCAGGATGAAGTAGATGAATTTATAGATAGAGTTCATAGGGCAGGTTTTCAAGTTACAGCCCATGCCCAGGGAGATTTAGCTATAGAAATAATAGTTAATGCAGTAGAAAAAGCATTAGAAAGAAATCCAAGAAAAGACCATAGACATAGAATTGAACACTGCGGTCTTCCAAATTTACAATTGATAGATAGAATAAAAAAACTTGGGATAGTAATTACACCAAATCCAGGATTTATAGAGTTGAACGGTACAGACTATATAAAATACTACGGTGATAGAATTAAATATATGTATCCATTAAAAACCTACATTGAAAAAGGAATAACAGCTGCAATAGGGTCCGACGCTCCAGTAATAAATCACAACCCTATGTTAGGAATATACGGAGCATTAACAAGAAAAGATGGTAAAACAGGAGAAGTAGTGGGAGAAAATCAAAAAATCGATATATTAGAAGCAATAAAGATGTATACCTACAATGGTGCATATTCAAGTTTCGAAGAAGATATAAAAGGAAGTATAGAAACAGGAAAGCTTGCGGACCTAGCAATTTTATCGGAAAACATATTGGAAACTGAAGAAGAAAGTATAAAAGAAGTAGTTGTCGACATGACTTTAATTGATGGGAAAGTTGTATATCTCAATAATTAATAGAAGAATTTATTAAATTAAAATAAAAAACACTAAAATACTTGTAAATAATAATAAGGTAGAATATAATATTTAATGTATTTTATTGCTAATACTTATTTGCAAACGTTTTTGTAATTTTATATAAAAATGTTATAAGATAAGTATAAATTTCTAATTTAACTTATATTCTGATACAATAGAATGTATGGTAAACTTCTAAATATAATTTAGAAGATAAATAAAAACATTTATCATAATCGATAAATTAAAATTATAATTAATATAATAAGGAGGACGAAATAATGTTTGAATGTAGTAAAGAAAGAATGGGAGACAAAATTACGACTTTTGCTCAATTTGGAGCAACAGGAAATGGTGGAATCACAAGATATGCACTTTCACCAGAAGCAGACCAGGCAAGAGATGAATTTGTAAAAAGAATGGAAGCTATAGGTGCTGAAATCGAAACTGATGACCTAGCTAACGTTTACGCAACTTTACCTGGTTCTGATCCAGATGCTAAAAGAATAGTAATGGGATCTCATGTAGACTCAGTAAAAAATGGTGGAAACTACGATGGTATACTTGGAGTTATGACAGCTATGGAAGTTTTAGAAACAGTTGCAGAACATGACATACCTCATAAGCATCCATTAACAGCTATGATATGGACAAATGAAGAAGGTTCTTTATATCCACCGGCAATGATGGTATCTGGAATAATTTGCGACAAATTTGACGAAGAAAAAATGATGAAGTCTAAGAGTGTTTTAGATGGAAAAACTACCTTTGAAGAAGCATTAAAAGCTAATAAATACAGAGGGGACAAGAAGAATAGATTAAGCCCTGATAAATATGCAGCTATGTTTGAAACTCATGTAGAGCAGGGACCAATATTAGAAAATGCTAACAACGAAGTGGGTGTAGTAACATGTGTAGCTGGTATGGTAAACTATAGACTTAGAACTTTCGGTCAATCTGATCATGCTGGAACAATACCTATGAAGTACAGACAAGATGCACTGTTCGCTGCTTCAAAGCTGATTTTACACCTACACAAGGAATTAGATAAATTAGATCCAACTCTAGTTTATACTACTGGAGAAATTGAATGTCATCCAAACGTACATACAGTTATACCAGATCTTATAGATTTCTCAATTGATTCAAGACATGTTGATCCTGAAGTTATTAAGCAGGTTGTAGAAGTAATAAAAGATATACCTGAAGAAATAGAAGGATGTAGAACAGAATATGAATTAGCTTGGAAAAGAGATACTGTATACTTTGACAAAGAATTAGTTGAATTTGTTAAAGCTTCAGCTGATGAACTTGGATATTCAAACCAATACATCAATAGTGGAGCTGGACACGATGCACAATTCGTATCAGATTTAATGCCAACTACAATGCTTTTTGCTCCTTCTAAAGATGGACATAGTCACTGTGAAGAAGAATTCACTACAGTAGAAGAATGTACTAAAACAGCAAGTGTTATGCTTAATGCAGTTTTAAAAACTGATGAGAAGTATGCTTAATAGAATTAAAATTTAAAACAGAATAAATTAAAAATGATTAAAGTGGTAATTGTTAAAATTATCACTTTAATTTTATATTTAAATATAGTTAAAAAATTAACATAATTTAAATAAATTTAATGCTCAATTAATTGACAAGGCTATTATAAAATAATAAAATATACTTGTTGTGTAAAAGAAAGGAGTGGGATAAATGTGCGATAACTGCAAAATAGAGGAAATGGAAAAGAATTTTAAGGACGAAAATGTTGATTTGGATTTAATCGCCCCTGTAATTGAAAAATATGGGAAGTCAAAAGGAAGCTTAATAAATGTATTACAATCAATACAGGATATATATGGTTACTTACCACTAAGTGCTATGGATTACTTAGCTGATAAAACTGATAATAAAAGAGCTACGATATATGGAGTGGCTACTTTTTATACTCAATTTAGATTGAATCCAATAGGGAAATATCTTATACTGCAGTGTCAGGGAACTGCCTGTCATGTAAACGGATCTAAGGAAGTATCAAAGGCTATATGTGAAGAACTTGATATTAATCCTGGAGAAACTACAGAGGATGGACTATTTACCGTTGAAGATGTTGCTTGTTTAGGGTGTTGTAGTTTAGCTCCCGTTATGATGATAAATGGTGAAGCTTACGGTAATCTTACACCAGGAGAAGCAGTAAAGGTTATTAAAGATTTAAGAAAAGAAGTAGAGGAGGGTAATACTAATGAAAATTAAAGTAGGATTAGGTAGTTGCGGAATAGCAGCAGGTGGAAGAAAAGTACTTTCAACCCTTCAAAAAGAAGCTAAAAAACATGGACTAACTGTTGAGATCGAAGAAACCGGTTGTATAGGAATGTGTTTCTTTGAACCGATAGTAGACATTGAAACAGATGATGGTACATATTCTTACGGATTTGTAAATGAAGAAATTGCTAAGGATATTATAGAAAAGCATGTAATAGACGGAGAAGTATTAGAAGATAATATAATTTATACAAGCGAGAAACCAGCTGAATATATTGCTAAACAACATAAAATAGCTTTAGAAAATTGTGGAATTATAAATCCTGAAAAAATAGAAGAATATGAAGAAAAAGGTGGATATAAAGGTATAGAGATAGCTCTTAAAGAAATGACAAAGGAAAGAGTTATAAAAGAAATAAAAGAGTCCGGCCTTAGAGGAAGAGGAGGAGCTGGATTTCCAACCTGGTTTAAATGGGATGCAGCACTAAAATCTCAAGGAAACCAAAAATATATGGTTTGTAATGCAGATGAAGGAGACCCGGGAGCTTTTATGGATAGAAGCATTCTTGAAGGAGATCCCCATAGATTGATAGAAGGTATGCTTATAGGTGGATATGCTATAGGAGCAAGTGAAGGGATTATATACTGTAGAGCTGAATATCCATTAGCAATAGAAAGACTTGAAATAGCAATGGATCAGGCCAGAGATAAAAATTATCTTGGTGAAAACATATTAGGTACTGATTTCACCTTTAATCTAAGAATAAAAAAAGGTGCAGGAGCCTTTGTATGTGGAGAAGAAACAGCACTTATAGAATCTCTTGAAGGTAAAAGAGGTATGCCGAGATTAAAACCTCCTTTCCCAGCTCAATCGGGATACTGGAGAGAACCTACAAATATTAACAATGTTGAAACATTAGCCAACGTACCTTGGATAATATCTAAAGGAGCTGAAGCCTTTGCTTCAGTTGGTTCTGAAAAAAGCAAAGGAACAAAGGTATTTGCTTTATCAGGAAAAATAAAAAATGGTGGTTTAGTTGAAATACCTATGGGTATGACTTTGAGAGAAGTTATATTTGATATAGGTGGAGGAATAAAGAAAGATAAAAAATTCAAAGCTGTACAGATGGGTGGACCATCTGGAGGATGTA
>CAZNLP010000124.1:0-5898 GCA_964574015.1 uncultured Clostridia bacterium
TTCTACCACAGACCCCTCAAGCCTGCGTGTCTGCCTATTCCACCACACTTGCATAATAAAGGTATGGAAACCCATACCTTTTTATTTTTTATCCATCAGTTTTATATTATAATTATTTTGTTTGTTATTGTAAAGTTTATTTTACTTTTTTAATGTTTTTATTCTCAACAATTCCAGGTAATCTTCCTCTTTTTGCTACTGGTTTACCATTTACTTCCTTTATATCCATAGTCATATCTATTGCTTTAGATCCTGATATATAGCTTCCAACACCAAAATTATCAGCTCCCGCTTCTTTTAAAATCCTTATTTTGTCGGGATTCAATCCTCCGGAAACAAATATTTTTACCCATTCATATCCATTCATATCTAAATGATGTCTTACTTCTTTTACTAATTCTGGGCTGACACCACCTCTTTCGCTTGGAGTATCAAGACGTATTGCATGAAGTTTCTTACCTAATGCTTTTGCCACTCTTAATGACTCCTCTACTTCATCCTTAAAAGTATCTACTAATATAATTCTTTTATGATTTTCCGGAGAAATTTCATCATAGGCTTTTGCAACCTTCACTGTGTCTCCTGCTATAATAAATGAAGCATGGGGTAATGTACCGGTTGGCTCAATTCCTATTCTCTTAGCGGCTAATATATTGCTTACAGCCGAAGCTCCACCTATGTATGCAGCTCTCTCCATTACGGTTGAAACAGATGGATGTAAGTGTCTTGTTCCAAAAATTACAAAATCACTATCTCCGCAAGCTTCTTTTACTTCATTTGCAGCTGTGGCCCAACCAGAAGGACTTGCAAGACATCCTAATATTACGGACTCGAATATTGCAAACTCATTGTATTTACCTTTTATTCGTACAAGAGTGTCTTTTGGCTTAAACTTTGCTCCTTCTTCTAATGACCATAGTTCTATATCCTTATCTTTTAAAATCTCTTTTACTTCTTCAATTCCAACAAAAATACCTTCTTTTCTCGCAAATATCTCTGCTGTAACTTCTGTTTCATCTAATTCCATATGTTTTAATATGTCTAAAGTTCTAACAAAATATACATCTGTCGTTAGTCCTTTGAGTATATCTTCCTGACATGCTGAAACTAATTTTTTATCCAATTCCTTTACCTCTATTGAATCTATCTCTTTTAAGCTCTTTATACTTTTCATTTACTTCCTCCTACAATATTATGGACTTTATTATAACATCATTCTTTATCTTTTTCTATTTTTAAGTTTGTTAAAATCCTATCTATTTTATTTTTTAATTCTTGAATAGTATCATTATTTTCAATAACTTGGTGTACATGTTTTTCTTTTTCCTCATCCTTCATTTGATTGTTTATAATTTTTCTGCTTTCTTCAAAACTAATATTATCTCTGTTTTTTATTCTTTTTATTCTTATTTCTTCTTTTGATTTTACTAACCAGATTTCGTCATATACAAGTCCATATTTTTCTAACTTTTCTTTTTCTTCAATCATCAAAGGAATGTCTAGAAAAATAATGTCCTTTTTGCTGCTTTTTACTCTTTTCAATAATTCTATAATCACATGTTCATGAACTATTTTATTTAGTTTCTTTAGCTTTGATTTATCTCCATACACTATACCGGCTAATTTTTTTCGATTTATAGATTTTTCTCCAGCAATTTTCTCACCAAACTCTTCTGTAAGCTTTTTATAAACTTCTGTATTCTTATTGTATAATTGATGTACAATTTTATCTGATTCTACTACTTCATAACCTTTTTCCTTTAATATATTTCCTACTGTTGATTTTCCTGAAGCTATCCCTCCGGTTAGTACTACAACTTTTTTATTTAGCTTCATACCAACTTCCTCCCGTACTCATATCGACGGCCAGTTTTATTTTTAGTTTTGCTGCATTTTCCATTTCTTCCCTTAATATATTTTTTACATTTTCTAATTCAGGTTTATATACTTCAATAATTAATTCATCATGTACTTGTAATATAAGCCTAGACTTCAATCCTTCATCTTTTAACCTGTCGTAAACATTTATCATAGCTTTTTTTATAATATCTGCTGCTGTACCCTGTATAGGAGTGTTTAAAGCTAATCTTTCACCAAAGGATCGGACGTTATAATTTCTTGATTTTAACTCTGGAAGATATCTTCTTCTTCCAAACACCGTCTCAACATATCCATCTTTTTTTCCTTTTTTTATAATTTCTTTCATGTACTTATTTATACTTGAATAATATTCGAGATAGTTATCAATGTATTCTTTCGCTTCCTTTCTAGATATGTTTAAATCTCTACTTAATCCATAATCACTTATTCCATATACTATACCAAAATTAACTGCTTTTGCTCTACTCCTCATAAGTGAAGAAACTTCATTAATGGGTACTTTGAAAACTTCAGAAGCAGTCTTAGTATGTATATCTTCTCCAGTTTTAAAAGATTCAATTAATTTTTTTTCATCTGCAACATGTGCGAGGACTCTTAATTCTATCTGAGAGTAATCTGCATCTAACAATATGTAGTCTTCATTTTCAGCAACAAATACTTTTCTTAACTCTCTTCCTTCCTCAGTTCTTACAGGAATATTTTGCAAATTAGGTTCTGTACTTGATATTCTTCCTGTTGATGTTATAGTTTGTTTAAAACTTGAATGTACTCTTCCATCAACTTCATCAATTAATTTCAAAAATCCATTTACATATGTTGAATTTAACTTTGCCAACTGTCTATATTCAATTATTTTATTTATTATTGGGTGCTTTGATTTTAGTTTTTCTAAAACCTCAGCATCAGTTGAATAACCAGTTTTAGTCTTTTTAACTACTGGTAAGTCTAACTTATCAAAAAGAATCTCTCCCAACTGTTTAGGTGAGTTTAGGTTAAATTCTTCTCCAGCAAAATCTTGTATAACTTCTTCTAATATTTGAAGTTTTCCTTGAAATTTGCTTCCTATATTTTTTAATTCTTCTTTATCAATTTTAAATCCAAGAACTTCCATTGAGGCCATAACCTTTACTAAGGGCAGTTCATAATTAGTGTAAAGTTCTTTCATTTTCATTTCTTCAAGCTTTTTTTCAATTTTTCCCTTAATATTTTCAGTTATATACAATGATTCAGATAGGCATTTTAAAGCCTTTGCTTTATCTATCTCTTCAAAATTCTTTTTCTTTTTTCCTTTTCCTAAATAATGACTTTCTCCATGTACATCAAACTCTAAAAATTCATAAGCAAGTCTATCAATATCATAGGATCTTTCAGACGGATCTATAATATATTTACCTATCATAGTATCAAAATCTATTCCTTTAAGATTTATATTCAATTTTAATAAAGATATCAATTCATCTTTAATATGATGGCCGTACTTTTTAATTTTTTTATTTTCAAAAATATCTTTCAACCTATTTAAGGATTTATTTATATTTTCTTTTATATAAAATACTTCTTCATTAACTATAAACCCTGCATAAACAACATTAGAGTAATAAACTCTCTCATCGTCGTATAAAAATTTAAATCCAAATTTGTTGGCTTTTTTTATCTTTTCAATCAATTCTTCTATTTCTATTTCTTTTGCTTTCGGTATTTCTTCTATGCTTTTATCTTTTTCTTTTATTTTTACATCCTCAGTTCCAAAAGTAAGCTGAGCACTTTCCTTAAACCTATCCTTAAGTTTTCTAAATTCATATTCATCATAAAGTTTTAGTAATTTATTTTTATCTGCTTCTCTATATTTAAAGAAATCCAACTCATAGTCTAATGGAATGTTTTTTATTATTTTAGCCAATGTATAACTTAAATAAGCCTGATTTTTCTCTTTTTCTAATTTTTCCTTCATTTTACCTTTTATGTCATCTATATTTTCATAGACTCCATCTAAGCTTTCGTATTTTTTTAGAAGTTTAAGTCCAGTTTTTTCTCCTATTCCGTATACGCCAGGTATATTGTCAGAACTATCTCCCATTAAAGCTTTTAAATCTATAAATTGTTCGGGAGTTATACCGTATTCTTCTTTCATTTTCTCTTCATCAAACTCTACTATGTTAGTGACCCCGGTTTTAGTTAATATTACTGTGATTCCTTCATCAATAAGCTGCAAATAATCTTTATCGCTTGTTACCAAATAAGACTCAACACCCTTTTCTTTAAATTTATTAGCTAAAGATCCAGCTATATCATCCGCTTCATAACTATCAATCTCT
Organism: uncultured Clostridia bacterium; assembly: GCA_964574015.1. Taxonomy (GTDB): domain Bacteria; phylum Bacillota; class Clostridia; order Tissierellales; family Dethiosulfatibacteraceae; genus UBA8670. The sequence goes on from CAZNLP010000124.1 coordinate 4,197, forward strand.
AAATATTCTATATTATGTTTATCTAAAACATCTCTTATCATCCCAAACTGCATTACAAGTTCATTTGGTGCTTTTGCTCTACCAGCCTTATAGTCTTCATATTTTTCATGTCTAAAAGTTGGTTTATCAGGATCAAAAGCCACACATATGTATTTTGGTTGATAATCGTCTATTATTTTATAAAGCATAGTTAAAAAACCGTATACTGCATTTGTGAACACTCCCTTTTTATTTTTTAAAGGTGGTAGGGCATAGTATGCTCTAAATAAAACACTATTTCCATCAATAATTACAAATTTATCTTTACTCATCTATAAAACTCCCTAATCATTTATTTTTGTCTATCATAAATACTATATTATATTTTTATATCAATTACAAACACAAAAATAAGCCTCTAAAGAGGCTTATTCATTAAGTTGATTTATAATTTTTTTCTAATAAGTTTTTTTACACCTATCCATATTATGAAAATAACTACTAATATTACTACCAGAATCGGAATAAAGCCTATTAATGATATAAATGAATTCTCCATTATGTTTATCATTCTGTTTATTGATCTTGTAAAACTTTCCTTAGCTTTAGACCATATATTTTCATCTACAGAACGTATCTTACTTTCATCCTCAACTTCTCTTACAGCTATATATATTGTAGACATTGATGCTCTATCATCTATATCAGAAAGATTCATCTTAAGGTTGTCTATTTCACTTCTTATTCTTGTAAGTTCTCTTTCGATTTCCATAATTTCTGTTACGTTTTCAGCCTTACTCATAAGTTCTCTAAGTCTTTCTTCTTGAACCTCTAAGTTTTTAACTTTATTGTCTATCTCGTAGTACTGTTTTGTTACGTCGTTTTCATTTATCGTCTCCTGAATTAATTCTCCTTCATCTTTTAAGTAATCAAACACCGACTGGAAAGCTTCATTTGGAATTCTTATTGTGAATCTTCCGTTTCTCAATTTTACCCTATTATTGTCATTATCGTAGTAATAATTATGGGTATATGTTTCCATGTTTTCAATATATCCGTTATTGTCAGATACTATCGTCTCTATTTTATCAACGTATTCATCATATTTAGCCGTTTCTACTTCTAAAGATCCTGTCTTTATAATTTTTAATTCTCTATCACGATAATTATCTTCTTTTGAAGCTACACCAGCATCTTTACTTTCTTCTTCGGATCCGGTAAATCCCATTTCTTCATCTAAGGCCTGTTCATATTCTACCTCTCCATAATCAGCTACTGGTCCTTCTGCTGGAGCTGCAGGTTCTTCTTCTGCTGCTTCTTCCATAAATCCCATGTCATTAGAAGTTTTACCTCTGCCCATATCTAAATTTGAAAATATAAAAACTGCTCCTATTAATACTACAAAAGTTGCCGCTATTGCAGTTATTCTTCTCCAGTTCCACTTATTTTTTATTTTTTTCTTCTCTATTAATTTATCGTGAAGTTTTTCACAATATCCTTCAGGTAATTTTTCAAGAGGCATATTTTTAACTGTCTCAACAATACTTTTTGTGTTTTCAAACTCTACACGACAGTTATCACATTCTTTTAAGTGCTCCTCAAATTCTGCTGCTTCTTTATCTGTAAGTTCATTATCTATATATAAAGATATTTTTTCTTTACATTCCCTACAGTTCATAAAATCACCTTCCATTTTTCTACATATTTTGTATGATTATTTCTT
>CAZNLP010000125.1:0-5891 GCA_964574015.1 uncultured Clostridia bacterium
ATTTTAAACTATGGTTATGTATTTCAAAATCATATTCTTTCTCTATTAATTCTTCTAATTCGTTTAAAAGGTCCATTTTGACCTCGATTATTCGTCTGCAATTTGTACACAATAAATGATGATGACTGTGGCTATCGTCTTCGAATTGAGCGATTTCATACCTTGTACAACCATCATTGAAAATTATTTTATTTAGTATTCCTACTTCTTCAAATAATTTGGTAGTTCTATAAACTGTTGCTATACCTATTTCAGGGTCTTTATTCTTAACAAGTTCATATATTTCTTCCGGATTTAAGTGTTCTCCCATATTATCTATCAATATTTCATATATAGTTTTTCTCTGATTTGTAATTTTATATCCACCATTATTTAGTTTTGTTTTAAAATCTTTTAAATATTTATCCATAAATACCTCTATATAATATCGTCGGCCATTGCTTCATAAACATCAATAACTTCCTGAATCTCTTCTCTATCTTCAACTATATTGAAAATAGGCTCATCTTTTTCATCTCTCTCAATGCTGTATATCATCCCTTCATCGCTACCAGGATAGCTTAAAACAGCATATTCAACGTCTTCAATATGAAAGGTTGCATTTACCAGTAATTTCTCTTTTTTTCCTTCGTCGTTAATTAATTCAACTATATCAGACATCTCTTCTCCTTTTATCTAAATAAACAGATAGTATATTTACCGCAGCTAACTTATCTATTACTTTTTTTCTTTTTTTTCTCGATACATTTCCATGTATCAAAGTGTCTTCGGCCATCTTAGTTGTCATTCTTTCATCCTGGTATTCAATTTTTATATCAATTTTTCTTTTTAGTTTCTCAACAAATTTTATTACTTTTTCTCCTTGAATACCTACTTCTCCGTTTAATCTTCTGGGTAGTCCTACTACCAATGTGGTAACATTGTATTTGTCTATTACCTCCTGTAGTAGTGCAAAGTCCTTTCGGTAGCTCTCTCTAAATATAGTATCCAGTCCTTGGGCTGTTATATTTAAAGGATCGCTAACAGCAAGTCCAATGGTTTTTTCTCCTACATCCAGGGCTAAAAATCTTTCTTCCATCTCATCTCCTATACAATTTTTATGCAAAATTCATCACATGCTGAAACGCAATAGCTGCATAGGGTACATTTTGAAAAATCTACCTCTGCCTTGCCATCGATTATTTTTAATGCTTTTTGATTGCATTTTTCTACGCATTTTCCGCAACCTTTACACCAGTATGCAATTTTTATTTTACGTTCTTTCTTACTAATGTTAACCAGCTTATCTTCCGACACTCTGTTGTTTAATATTAGATCAATGTTAAAGTCTATTTCTTCTTTATATCTCATGCCCACAGCAATAGAATCTATGAAATCTAAGGAATTAATATATTTAAGAGAATCTACGGGATTTCTACTTAAATGACCTCCCCCTAAAGGCTTCATAGATAATATGAATTTGTTGTTGGCTTTAGCTCTTTTTATGCTTTTTATCATTTCTTCTTTTGAACCATCAGCTATGCCTATGCCATTTATATTAATTATTGGGTGAATAATATCTATTTCGTCTAAATCTACTACTTCTTCTACTCCCTTAATAAAGTGAGTTGATATTCCGAATTTTTTTATAATTCCTTTATTTTTACACTCTAAAAAGTATCTTACTGCTTCATAATGTCCTTCAAAGGTGCTTAGCCCTTCCTGTTCATGAAGCATAAAGATATCAATATAATCTGTATCCATCTCATTAAGTGCTTTATCTATACTTTTTTTTGCAGTATTAATATCATAAGAATAGGATTTAGTAGATATGAAAACCTGATCTCTTTGTTTATCTTTTAAAAAATCTCTAAGCAAATCGTAGTTTTCATAAAGTTCAGCTGTATCGTAAAAATTTATACCTTTACTGTAAGCGTAGTTTAAAAGTTCTAATCTTTTTTCAGCTGGCAATGAACACTGCAAATCGCTTAAAGCTAATGTTCCATAGCATATTTTTGATACTTTTTTAAAGATATCTTTCATTTTTAATCATTTTTAAGGCTTTCTAAATAGTGTTTAAGAATCTCCTCTACAAGTTCATCTCTATCTATTTTCATTACTATACTTCTTGCATTGTTGTAGCTGGTAATATATGTAGGATCTCCTGATAAAATATAACCGGTCATTTGGCTAACAGGATTATATCCTTTTTCTTCCAACGCACTATAGATAGTTTTAATGAGCTCTTTAACCTCATTAACATTATCAATATCAAAATCGAATTTTGTTGTATTGTTATCTTTCATCTAATCACCCCAATTTTTACTAAAAAACAAAAATTTAATTTATCCTTTTAAAATATCATATACTTTTTTGAATGCTTCGTCAATCTTTTCAGGTTTTTTACCACCGGCTTGTGCAAAGTCCGGACGACCGCCACCGCCACCGCCTGTTACCTTTGCAGCTTCTCTAACTATATCTCCGGCTTTTATTCCTTTAGATATATTATCCTTTGTAACACCAGCAACAAAAATCACCGTATCATCATTGTGAGCTGCTAAAAGAATAACTGCACTTTTTTCTTTGTTTTTAATACGGTCGTTGATTTCCCTGAGGGTATCGTTGTCTGTATTTTCAAATTTAATAGTAAATAGTTTAGTATCATTAACTTCTTTATAGTCATTTAGATAATCATCAAAACTATCTTTAATCATATCATTCTTTAATTTTTCTATTTCTTTTTCTTTTGCTTTATTTTCTTCTATTAAGGATTGAATTCTATTTATTATATTGTCTTCTTTGGCTTTTAGTTCTTTGCTTATATCTTCCAAATATTTTTCTTTTTCGTTTAAGTAATTCAAAGCTCCATCCTGGGTATATGCTTCGATCCTTCTTACTCCTGAAGCTACACTTGATTCTCCAACTATTTTAAATAGACCAATTTCAGAGGTGTTTCTAACGTGAGTTCCTCCGCATAGTTCTCTACTGAATCCGTTAACTTCAATAACTCTTACATCGTCAGAATACTTATCTTCAAATAAAGCTACTATGTTTTGATTTTTTGCTTCCTGTAAAGACATATAAGTTTCTATAACTTTTATATTTTCAAATATTACCTGATTTACTCTTGATTCGATGTTTTTAAGGGCATTTTCACTTATAGCATTAAAATGAGTAAAGTCAAATCTAAGTCTTTTATCATCTACATATGAACCGTTTTGATTTACATGCTCTCCTAATTCTTCTCTTAGAATTTTATGTAAAATATGGGTAGATGTATGATTTGCCTGAGCTTTTCTTCTTAGTGTTCCATTTATTTTTAATTTAACTTCCTGGCCTTCTATAAGTTCCCCTCTAACTTTTTCTACTTGATGTAGTATTACATTTCCTTTTTTTATTGTATCTATTACTTCATATTTTGCTTCTTCAGTTTGGATAAAGCCTTTATCTCCAACCTGGCCTCCACCTTCAGGATAGAAAGGAGTTTTTCTCGTTACAAGATATCCTTTATCTCTAAGTGTGTCGATAGGCTCTCCTGAACTTTTAAATAACTTTATTATTTTAGATTTTTCTGAAAAATTACGATATCCAATAAATTCAGTATTTTCAACATCTTTAATCATAATATTTGATGAATCCCATATTGAATCTCCTGTTTTACCTCTGGCTTTTCGTGCTTCTTCCTTCTGTTTTTCCATTAGTACATCAAACTCTAATCTATCTGTTTCAAGATTGTGTTCATCTAAAATTTCTGTAGTTAGTTCATAAGGAAATCCGTAGGTGTCGTAAAGTTTAAAAGCAATTTCACCTGAAATTTTATTTGAATTATCTTTTTTAGCTTTTTCAATATATTCATTTAATATATTTAGTCCTTGATTGATGGTTTGCTGAAACTTTTCTTCTTCAATTTCTACAGTTTTTTCTATGTTGTCCTGGCTTTGTTTAAGTTCGGGATATGGTTCTTCCCAAAGTTTTACTACGTATCTTGATAAAGAAGATAGTTTATTTCCTTTAATACCTAATAACTTACAGTGTCTCGAAGCTCTCCTAAGTAGTCTTCTTAAGACATATCCTCTTCCTTCATTTGAAGGCATAACACCATCAGCTATTAGAAATGTAATAGCTCTTATATGGTCGCTTATAATTCTAAAAGAAATATCTAAACTGTTATCAGAATTGTATCTTATACCGCTTAGTTCTTCTAATCTTTTTATTAGCGAAAAGAAAGGTTCTACTTCAAAAACATTTTCTTTGTCCTGAAGTACTACAGCCATTCTTTCAAGACCTAATCCTGTATCAATATTTGGATTTGGAAGTGGAGAATAGTTGCCCTCTTCATCTTTGTCAAATTGGGTAAATACAAGGTTCCAAACTTCAACGTACCTATCGCAATCGCATCCAGGCTTACAGTCTTCTAATCCGCACCCGTATTTTTCGCCTCTGTCGTAGTAAATTTCTGAACATGGTCCACTTGGACCTACTTCAAGTTCCCAGAAGTTGTCTTTTTTACCCAGTTTTATTATTCTATCTGCTGGTACTTCTATAATTTTGTTCCATATATCGTAAGCTTCGTCATCTTCATGATAAACAGAAATCCATAGTTTTTCCTTATCGACTTCCATAACTTCCGTCATGAATTCCCAGCTCCACTCTATTGATTCTTTTTTGAAATAGTCTCCAAAAGAAAAATTACCGAGCATTTCGAAAAAAGTACAGTGTCTCGAGGTCAATCCTACATTGTCAATATCTCCGGTTCTAAGGCATTTTTGACAGGTAACAATCCTTGTGCTTGGTGGTGTTTCACTCCCGGTAAAATATTTTTTTAGGGGTGCCATTCCCGCATTTATCAATAACAAACTTTTATCATTTTTTGGAATTAATGGAAAACTATGTAAATGTAGATGTTCTTTTTCTTTAAAAAAATCTATAAATTTATTTCTAATTGTAGATACAGAATAATCTTTCATGAGTTCCTCCTATTAAAATTTAAACTCGTCTTATAAAAAGACGGGCATTAGTAAAATTATAAATAAAGGAACTGTATTTGTCAATATTTTGAAAAACTAAAGGATAGTCTTTAGTTTTTAAGCGTAAAATTAATGTTTAAGTATTTTTTGATTCTCTTATTGATTTAAATCCTGAAATAACATCATTTATTTCCTCTGTGATTTGATTTTGTCTCTTTCTACGGTATTCTGAATTTAAATCGTCTAAACGCTCATCAATATTTTTTTCTGCTGCTTGCATTGATGCAAGCCTACTTGCATTTTCTGATGCTAATGAAAAGCAGAAACTTCTATATAAGGTTATAAAAAAATACTGTTGAATTAAATCAGAAAAAAGGTTCTCTTTATTTATCAAGTAGGTAGGGATAGAATTTGATTTCCAATCCATCTCTTTTTTTTCTAACTTTTTAAAATCTACAGGAAAGAGTTTTTCTTTTTCTTCTTCAAAAATTGATTCATCTCCAGGCTTACAATAATAAAGCATGATCTCTTTTATAGGTTTTTTCTCCATATATTCTTCAATTTCAAATAGCAAATTTTGAACCATAGGTGTAATTCCTTCTTTAGTCTGAGGTACTGTTAAGGTTTTTGAAATTTCTAAATCAGCTTTTAATCTTGAAAAAATTTGCTGTCCAAAAATTAAAATAATATCTCCTTCACTTTGATTTATATTGTTCAAAGCAAAGGAAGAAATCCTTTCATTAAACTTACCTGCTAAACCGTAATCTGAACCAAATATTATATTTATTGTTATGCCTTTTTCATGTCCTTGAGAAGTTCTTATTTTTTTATCCTTAGACAAAATAATATATATGCCTTTATCAAGTATTTTCCTATAGTTCATAGAAGCATCGGCAGCATTTTGAAACTCATTAATACTTGAAGATGCGTGGGCCTTCATCGTTG
>CAZNLP010000126.1:0-5798 GCA_964574015.1 uncultured Clostridia bacterium
TTATCAGAATTATTAGGAGCATTATCACCGATAGAATACCTTGAAAAAAGATATGAATCATCAGCTTTAGGTATTTTAGCTTCTGCAATTTCAGTGATATTCTTATCAGCATACGTTATAGCTCAGTTTATAGCTGCAGGAAAAGCTCTTTCTTCTCTACTTGGAGTTTCTTATCAAGTTGCCCTTATAGGTGGAGTAGCAGTTATCTTATTCTACACTGTTTCAGGAGGATATTTAGCAGTTGCTTGGACTGACTTTATACAAGGAATTATTATGGTTTTAGCAATGGTAGTTATTTTAATTTTAGGATTAAGCAGAGTTGGAGGACTAACAGGACTTAATGAATCTTTAGCTCAAATAGACCCAACATTACTAAGTAAATGGGGTCGAGGATTGCAGCATCAAGGACAGTACGGTGTCATAGCCGGGGCGGTACTTATATATCTAATAGGATATATGGGACTTCCTCAGGTTGTAGTTAGACACATGTCCATGAGAGATACAAAAACAGCAAAATCAGCATTATTATTTGCAACATTTTGGAATCAACCTTTTATATTTACACCATATATCTTAGGACTAATTGGTATAGTATTACTACCTAATATAGCAGACCCTGAGATGGTTGTACCGGAACTAGCATTTAAATTTTTCCCAGGTATTATAGCAGCAATAGTTTTATCAGCGATTATGTCTGCGATTATGAGTACCAGTGACTCAATGCTTATGCAGACGGGAACTATTTTATCAAGAGATATATTCCAAAGATTTAAAAAAGATGCATCAGACAAACAGCTTCTTGTAGTATCAAGACTTATGATATTTGGAACAGGTGTAGTAGGTATTGCAGTAGCATTATTTGAACCACCGGCAGTATTTGGACTTGTTGTATTTGCCTTTGGTGTATTAGGATGTTCATTCATGGTTCCTTATGTTGCAGCAGTATATTCTAAAAAAGCAAATAAGGTAGGAGCTATGGCGGCAATGATAGCAGGTGGAGGAACAAATTTTATTTGGACTGCATTTGAACTTGAATCAGCAACAGCAATGCATCCTTTCTTTGCTGGAACTATAGCATCAGTTTTAGGTATATTGATATTTAATAGATTTGGACCTAAACCATCAAAACAAATATTAGATTATATTGATGAAGCAGAAGCAGCATCTTATAAACTTGTACCTGAAAGCTTAGAATCAGATGTATCAAAAATGCTTGCACCGGAAGCAAAAGCAGTATCACAATATTTAAGAAAAAAGCAACTGGTAGCAGAGCAGAACTAAGACTTTAGGTTATTCAGGAGGTGTTAAAAATTAAAATCACTATATTACAGGAAAGTTTAACAACTCAAGAGGCTAGTGATATTCTCATGAAGAAGAAAAAGAAAACTTCTTTGAAATTAAAATCCTTTAAGCAGATATATTATCCTTATTTAAAAATAATCTACGATGTTAAAACAAAGGTAATAACTAAAAATAAGCTCAGCGGAAAGGTATCATGTCTCGTTGATTTAGTAAACGGAGCTGAAGCTCTAGCCAGCGAGATGACTGAACAGGTTGAGATAGAAGTAGAAGACGATAAGGTTCTTAAGAGAGAAGTCGACCTTGAGGAAGCTAGAGAAAAGAGTTTTATTTTTATTAAAAATACTCTGAGACATAAAATGAAAATTTTAAGTATACCAAAGGTTGAGTTTGAGTTTGAAGAAGTTGTTTACAAGCCTTTCTGGATAATAGAATGTGAAACAAATCATAAGAAGAAGGGAATTCAAGAGTTCTTTCTTTTAATGGATGGGGTAGATGGTAAATATCATGTGCTTCAGCCCTAATAACAAAACCACAGCAATGCTGTGGTTTTGCTTTATATTTTTGCAAAAGTTTCTAATTTCAAAGCTTCCTCCGAAATTCTGTTGAAAAAATGACACTATTAAACTATAATTAATAAGAATACAAATGCAAATCATTTGCAGTAAGGAGATAAACTATGAAAAAAATATATATATTACTGATAATTTTAATAATCTCACTAACAGCCTGCAGTACAGGTGATACTGACATAAGCTCAAGTGATGAAGGCAAACTCAATATTATAGTTTCTGTAGAACCTCAAAAAACCTTTGTTGAGAAAGTAACTGGAGAATTGGGAAATGTAACTGTTGTTATACCAAGAGGATATAGTCCGGCTAATTATCAACCGAGCCCTCAAGAGATACAGAATATAAGTAATGGAGACATATACTTTTCTATTGGCGTTGAAAGTGAAAAATCATTTATACTACCTAAATTAAAAGATTTGAATGCTGATATAAAATTAGTAAATCTACAGGAGGAGGTAACGAAACATCATGAACCTCTTTATTTAGGCAATCACGATGACGATCACGATCACCAAGAAGGAGAGGTCGACCCTCACATATGGCTTTCGCCAAAAAGAGTTATAACAATTATTGAAAGCATTAGGGACCAAATGATTGCAGAAGACGAAATCCATGAGTTAGAATATAAAGAAAATGCACAGACATATATAAACGAACTAAAAGAATTGGATAGAGAAATAGAAGAATCACTAACCGGGCTTAAAAATAAAGCTTTTATAATATATCATCCTGCCTTTAGTTATTTCGCCGAAGACTATGGGTTAGATATGATCACAATAGAAGAAGAGGGAAAAGAAGCAACAGCAAGGAGAATACAGGCTGTAGTTGATTTTGCAAAGAATAATAATATAAAGGTGATATTTTACCAAGACGAATTTGACAGCAGTCAGGCAAAGATAATTGCTGAAGAAATAGGAGGAGAAGTAGTTGAAGTTGCTCCTCTTTCGGGAGACTACATTAACAACATGAGAGAAATCAAGGATAAGTTTATTAAAGTATGGGAGTAATAATATGTATGATATATTGATAAATAACATCAAAGTAAACTACGGAGATGTTGTTGCGTTAAAAAATGGTAATTTAAAAATAAGAAGTAAATCCTTTCTGGGTATAATTGGACCAAATGGAGGAGGAAAAACGACTCTATTCAAGGTGATTCTTGGCTTAAAAAAACCGAAATCCGGAGAGGTTATAATAAAAGAAAATCTTAAAATAGGTTATGTTCCTCAAACTACTGAATTTGATAAAAGCTTTCCTATACTTGTAAAAGATGTAATACTCATGGGAAGATTGGATAAAAAATTTAAATTATTCCAAAAATATTCAACTTATGATAAAAAAGAAGCCGATAAAATTATGGAAAAGTTAGATATTAAACATCTTAGGAATAGACAAATAGGAGAACTTTCAGGAGGACAGCTGCAGAGAGTTTTAATTGGTCGTACATTAGTAAATAATCCCGATGTTTTACTACTTGATGAACCAACCTCAAGTTTAGACAGCAGTGCAAAAAAAGAAATATTTGATTTATTGAAAGAACTAAATAAAGAAAAAACAGTAGTGGTTATAACTCACGATATGGAATACGTCTACAAATATATAGACAGTATAGCATGTGTTAACCAGAGCATACACTACCATGATGAAGATGATACTCTAACAGAGGATAACTTAAAGGATGTATATAACTGTCCTATAAATCTACTTCTTCAAAGTGGTGCTGTACAGAAAAGAATGATGGAAAGAGAGGGTTCCAATAATGATTGATGCTTTATTCGAATATACTTTTATAAGAAATGCAGTTTTAGCATCAATAATTGCAAGTATTGTATGTGGGGTTATAGGAACTATTATTGTAGAAAAAAAGCTAGTAAGTATGAGTGGTGGAATTGCCCATACATCATTTGGTGGAATAGGGTTAGGATATCTTTTAGGATTTGAGCCTATTATAGGGGGGCTTATTTTTGCTGTTATTGCTGCAGTTAGTATATCTAAAATAAGGAGAGAAACTAAAACTAAATCCGACACATTAATTGGTATGTTTTGGGCAGTTGGAATGGCTTTGGGTATACTCTTTATAAGTATGTCATCAGGATATCAACCGGATATGACCTCTTATTTATTTGGTGATATTTTGACTGTATCATCAGTTTATATCAAGATAATGGTAGTGTTAAGTATAATAATATTAGGAATTATCTTTACGGCATTTAACTATTGGAAAGCTTACTTGTTTGATGAAGAGTATCTTAAGGTGTTAGGTATAGATATAAAAATATTAGAATACATACTTTTTATTATAATATCACTCAGCATAGTAATATTAATTAAGGTAGTAGGGATCATTTTAGCTATAGCATTGCTAACTATACCACCAGCTATATCAAAATTATTTACTAAAGACTTAAAAAAAATAATGGGGTTATCCATTATTTTTGGAATTATTTTAAGTTTTTTAGGATTATACATTTCTTACAATTTCAATATACCTTCAGGTTCAACAATCATTTTAGTTTCTGTCGTAAGCTTTCTAGTGGTTTCATTTTTAAAAAAATAATATTTTTAATCTGAAATTTTTCTATAATAACTTTCGATTTTAGAACTAGCAACTTTATTTATACTTCTTGTTTTGTCCAGATAATAATAAATATTTTTAAATTTTAGACTTTTACCAAAAATGATTTTCTCAAGATTGTTTCGAGTTTTATGCAGAACAGTCAGCTGTTCGTCGGTATATTCAGGATGCTTATCTATAAAACTTATTATTATACCTATGCTTGGATAAATTCTTTCTTTATTAAAATCCTTATTTAAACTATTTTTAAATTTTTTATTATTCTCGATATCGATCTTTTTACCTTCAATAATATTGTTGATAATATTTCTTGTATAACCGATTATACAATCCTCACCTAAACAGTCACCACAATTATCAAAGCCTAAACATAAATCGTCTATATAATCTTTGAGTTCACTGTAGTATGAATTCAACTCATAAAGATTTGAATTCATAGTTTTTCCGGTTTCTTGATTTTTTTGCTTAATTTTATAAGAAATAAATACATAAATAAAGATAACACCAAAAATAAAAATTATATAAAAATCATTTTCAGAAATTATTTTAGGAAGTCCACTAGTTAAATTAATTAAACCTATTACTACTAGTATGAAAGATGAAAATATTTTTATAGATTCTTCTGGTACTCTTGAACCTAATTTTTTATTCATTAAAATAAAAGCAACACTTATTAATAGTATTCCAGCAATTCCACCAATTAAATTGGATAATGGATAGTTTGAATGAAGCGATACTGCAAAAGCTGATAATTGAGTTTTATCTCCTAATTCAACCATGAAAAAAGTTACTGCTATTAAATAAATAGGATTTCTAAAATTAGAAGCTTCTTTTGCAGGTTTTTCCACATTTTTTATTACATTTATAAAACCAAAATATAAAAAAATTGCAGCAGATAGAAAATATAGATAGTTACTAGGAATAAAGGAACCAAATAACTGTCCTACAAGTACCGATAGTCCCTGACTCAAAACAGAACCTAATAAAAAGCCAAAAAATAATTTTTTCAAACTATAAGAAAGAGAAAAAGATAAGGCTAAAAGCTGAGTTTTATCTCCTATTTCTGCAAGAATTATAATAATAAATGATTTGAAAAATTCTATAAACATAAAATCCTCCTGTCCCCACTAAACAAATATATCATATCATAAAATAATAATCAAAATAAAAAACAAGCTGAGTAAAATTCAGCTTGTTAGGATATATTTCTAATTTTCAACTCTTAAAATGCTTTCAACACTTTTAATATTTTTGTAACTTCTAATCTCAGCTAATGCATTATCTATATCTTTTCTTTTTGCATCATGGGTGATGAAAATCAGAGGAGCTGTTTCTTCTCCACGAGCTCTTTG
>CAZNLP010000127.1:0-5779 GCA_964574015.1 uncultured Clostridia bacterium
TTTATTTTATCATATTTATCAATATTACTAAACAGATTATCTTTCTAAAATTTATCCTTCGAATTTATGTTTTTTTATTTATATTTAACCTTTTTCATGATATACTACTATGATATAATAATGTATCTAATGGAGTGTTTAGATGGTTGAAGAATTAAGTGCTGGAGGAGTTGTATTTTTCAGAAATACTATTCTCCTTTTAAAAAAGTTTAACGGTGACTATGTTCTGCCTAAGGGCAGAGTTGAAAAAGGTGAAACCTTAGAAACTGCAGCGGTAAGAGAAGTTTTCGAAGAAAGCGGTGCTAGAGTAGATATAATTAAATATTTGTCGAAAATTTCTTATGAATTCACAAGAAATACAAACGAAAACAACATAAGAATAAAAAAAATAGTCCACTGGTTTATTATGGAAGCAAAGGATATGGATTGCAGACCTCAAAAAAACGAAGGATTTATAGAAGCTGATTACTATACTCTTAAAAATGCCATTAAACTAGCTCGATATGATGATGAAAGAAATGTTATCGAAAAAGCGGTAAGAGAGAAATCAAATATAGAATTTAATTGGAAATAAATAGGAGGTAGATTAAAATGTCTTTTTCATCAGCAGTAAAAAATGAAATATGTAGAAAGATTGATTTAGAAGAAAACTGCATTAATAGTGAACTATCTGCCATACTCAGAGCTACGAAAGACATTGAATTAAAAGACAATATTTTTTTTCTTAAAATAAATACCGAGAATTCTGCTGTTGCAAGAAGAATTTACAGCATAGTTAAAAAAAAGGATACGGCTTATGTCGATGTCAAAATAGAAAAGAATAGAAGACTGAAAAAACATCATTCTTATATAGTTGAAATATCTAATTTATCTGACAAAATAATGTCAAAAACTAAGTTTTTAAAGTCAAACTCTATAACCTACAGAAGTATAAACAAAAGGATTCCTATGGAATTACTTAAATCACGAGACTGCAAAAAAGCTTATTTAAGAGGCTTTTTTCTATGTAATGGCTCTGTTACTAATCCTGAAAAATCATATCACTTGGAGTTTGTCAGCTATAACCAGCAGCATGCTAAGGATTTATGCGAATTACTGTCATGTTTTGATTTAAAGGGAAAGTACATAAAAAGAAATAATTATTATATTACATATTTAAAAGAAAGCGAACAAATTGTTGATCTTCTTAATATTTTCGGGGCATACAACTCTCTTTTAGATGTAGAAAATATTAGAATAATAAAAGATATGAGAAACAATATTAATAGGGTTGTAAACTGCGAAACTGCAAATCTTAGCAAAACCGTTAATACTGCAGTAAGGCAGATAAGAGCTATTAGAAAAATAGAAGAAAATATGGGTGTAGATAATCTACCTGAAAACCTAAAATCATTAGCTAAACTAAGGTTAAAAAATAGAGAAGCATCCTTAAAGGAATTAGGTGATTTGCTGGATCCACCAATAGGAAAATCTGGTGTAAATTATAGACTAAAAAAAATAGAGAAAATAGCAGAAAATCTATAGGAAGGAGGATTACATGAAATCGGTTGAATACACTGTTAAAAATAGCATTGGTTTACATGCAAGACCTGCCGCTATCTTTGTTAAAAAAGCAAACGAATTCACAAGTGAAATAGAAATTAAAAAAGAAAATAAAACAGCAAATGCAAAAAGTATTATAAATGTCATGTCCCTGGGAGCGATAAAAGGTTCAAACCTAACAATTCAAGCTAAAGGTGATGATGAGAATGAAGCTGTTGAATCTTTAGTTGAACTTTTAGATTCCTTTGTTGAAGATTTTTAAATATAGCCCCTGATTTTAGAGTTAATCAGGGGTTATATTCATTAAAACTCTACTTAATTTTTCGGCTTCATGTTTAATATACATTTTTTCAACCTCTAAAAAATTGTCTTCAATAATTTTTACATTCATCTCTTTGATCAATTTTTTCTGCTTGTTATCAAGCTCTACTTGTATTGAATTTTCTTTTCTGTATTTTTCTAATACATTATTATCCGGCTTTTTGTTGTTTACAACAATATAATCTATTATATCGTCCCCACAGTGCTCTTTAAGCATCCTTATATGATCTAAAGTACTGTATCCATCTGTTTCCCCGGGTTGAGTCATTATGTTTGATACGTAAACTACCTTTGCATTAGATTCTTTTATATGCCTTACTACATCTCTAACTAAAATATTTGGTATGATACTTGTAAATAAAGAACCCGGTCCCAGAACAATAACATCAGCCTCTCTAATGCTTGCTATTGTTTCATACATAGGTTCAACATTTTCAGGAACTATCATCATTCTTTTTATTCTTTTTCCTGTTTTACGTACATATTCAGGAATATACTGTTCTCCAAATACTATTTCTCCATCCTCCAACTCAGCTTTAAGATTTGTATCTTCTAAGGTCATAGGCAATATTTTACCTGTTATTCTGAAAATACTTCCCAGTTCTTTTAGTGCATGTTCAAAATCTCCAAATATTTCGTACATTGCAGCGATAAATAAATTTCCAAAAGACTGTCCTCTTAAGTAACCTTCTTTAAATCTATGCTGCATAAGTTTTTCAGTAATTGGCTCAACATCAGAAAGTGAAATTAAACAGTTTCTAATATCTCCAGGAGGAAGCATACCCATGTCTTCTCTAATTTTTCCTGAACCTCCTCCATCATCAGCTACAGTTACAATGGCAGTAATATTTTCTGTATAGTTTTTTAAACCTCTTAAAAGTATTGATAATCCAGTTCCTCCACCAAATACTACAATTTTTTTATCCTTTTCTTTTTTTAGGCTGTTAGTTACAGCATCCATTTGGCAAATCTCCTTTCCAAGAAAGAAGCACTTTTTTATTAACATCTTTTTCAAATTCAAAATTCAATCTTTTTAGATAGTCTAGAAACTCTCTGCTACTTTCAATATATACCTTATTTAAACCTAAATCAAAGGCCTTTTTTATCAGTACTCTTAAGATGAAATCTCCGTAGTATTTCCTTCTATATCTTTCATCCACACCAATATAATCAATAAAAAATTTATCTTCTTTTACAGCTAATCTTCCTATTCCTACTAATTTTTCACCGTTTTCATAAATCCCCAAGTTAAATGAAAATTTATCGTATTCATCTTTTCCTTCAACTCCAAAAATTTTTCTTCTCAATTTTATTATTTCAGTTATATTTTCTTCACCTTTAAACCATTTATTAGTTATCATAACACACTCCTACTAAAGCCACCTTTTTCTTTTAAAGAAAACTATCATCACTAAAAATATACATAAACAGACCACCACAAAAATTGGAAAGCTCATGGTATTATCCAATCCAGGCATATATTTAAAATTCATCCCGTACACTCCGGCTAAGAAGGTCATCGGAATAAAAATTGCTGAAAAAATAGTTAATACAGTCATTACTTTATTCATTCTATTACTTATATTTGAAATGTAAATTTCATAAATTCCGTTTATCATTTCTCTAAACACATTTAGACTATCTATCATAAAGTATATATGGTCGTATAAATCTTCATAGTATTTATCATCTTCATTTGAAGCATTATCTTTTAAATTTTTAATTATATCTTTCATTGGAAGTATTGAATTTCGTAATTTTACAAGTTCTTTTTTATAATAATATATATCTTTGAGCAAATCATCTTCTTCATTAATCATTGCTTCTTCTTCTAAAATTTCAATGGATTTCTCTATATTCATCATAAATACAAAATAATTATCAAGTATAACATCCAGTAATGCATAAAAAAGATAATCTTTGTCTTTAACTCTTATAGTTCCTTTATTATTTTTAATCCTATCTCTTACAGGATCAAAGACATCCCCTTCCATTTCCTGAAAAGTAATAATAATGTTATCTTTAGAGAAAACTGATATTTGTTCGTAAATTATACTCTTTTCTTTTTTTATCATGTTAAGAAGAAGAAAGGTGTAATCCTTATCAATATTTATTTTAGGTCTTTCACCTATATTTAATGCATCTTCCAAATGCAAGTTTGGTATATCAAGCATTTCTCCTAAGTATTTAACTACATCAATATTGTGCAATCCAAATACATTAACCCATATTACATTTTTATCATTAATTTTTTCAAATTTATTTTCTATTTCTTTTAATCTTTCAATTTCTAATATTTCCTGTTCAAAGCTATTTTCATCATAACTAATTATTTCAATTTTAACACTTTCTCTTTTATCCCCCGTATAATACAAATGGCCTGGTGCTTTACCTGTTTTGCTACTATATTTTTTCAAAAGACTCATTTAATACCTCCCAGATCTTTAATATTTTTATAAGGCAATTTATAACCAAAATTAGCTATACCCATCAACTCTAAAGCTTCTATTGTTTTAAGCCGTTGTGGTGCTTCTATTACTACTATACCTAATCTCATTCCTTCTTTAACATCTTGTACTGTAACAGGTTCTAATCTTTCTAAATCAATAGTTGAGATGATATCGGGAGTCATACAGGCAACTTCTTTATTTCTATATAACAGTAAATACTGATCCTTGGTCATTATATTACATACGCTGTTACTAAATTCGTCTACTCCTTCCAATTTGAAGCTGGTCCAAATCCCCTTATCTTCGGCTTCATTTATAGATTTTACTCTCCCCTTGAAAAGTTCTGCTACCTCTCCATAAATAGAATTTTTCGCAGCATTCTTCAACCCATTTATTACTTCATTATAACTTTTAGCTGTATTAAAAGCTTCTCCTAAATTTCTAACAAATGTAATCGTACCTGGGAGAAGCGCTTCTTTTAATATGCCACCTTTTTGTAATCCACAGGAAAAAAATCCCAATTTATCTATTCTACTCAATACCTTTCTGACACCCAAGTCTACTAATTTGGTATCTTTACTACTAAAAATATGCATAATATCCATTGTGTCTTTTAAAATAAAAGGTTCTAACCCAATATCTTTTAATTCTAAAGTAGACATTTGTAATTCAGTAAAACATCTCCCCATAACATCTCCATCAATTATCGGGATTTCATGTGTTATAGCTGTAATAATAGGATACAGTAAGTTTATACCTGCACCTTCAAAAGGATATATGCCTTTTATATTACACTCTTCTAAATGCTCCATCCTTTTAATAGTTTCTAATCCCTCTTTACCTGTAAAATTATAACTATCTATTATATTAGAAGTACCTATCATTCCATTAGAGCAGTAAAATTCTTCCTCCAGTAAATCTTCTACATTTAATAACTCAACCCTTTTATTTTTAAGTAATTTAACTAATATTTCTTCAAAATTTTTTGTATCTCCTCCACCACCTGAACTTATAACCTTACTTCCAATAGATAAAGGTTTAATCCAATCTATATCAATATAATTCATGATAACTCCCTTCGAATAATTCATATGTTTATTTTATTATATTATTTTTTTAAAAAAGACTCAATGATAATAGTAAAATAAGAGTTTATAAGTAAAAAAGTTTAAAAAACGTACTTTTTGATTGAAAAAGTACGTTTTTTATACAAAAAAATATAAACCTTATTCGAGAATTATTCTTTGCTTTAATCATTTTTATATTTTATAATACTTTAATACACTCTGTTATTATCAAAAATATTTATCTATCTTTCTCTTCTTCAGGTATATTTTCTAAAAGTTTAGGAGCATCAAGCAATAATTTGACAACTACTTTTGCACCTCTATCATATGTTGACATACAAACAATATCTACTTCTTCTTCCAATTCTTTTTTTATTATATCTCGGCAGTAAATTGTTC
>CAZNLP010000128.1:0-5729 GCA_964574015.1 uncultured Clostridia bacterium
ATTTTTAAAGCCTTTTCATTAATATCTAATATTCTATTTCTATCGTCTATAACCAAAACACCTTGTCTTATGTTGTTGATTATCCTTGATACCAGTCCAACCAAGCTTTCATCTTTTTTATACAATATAACCCTCCTTACAAATTTAAATTCCTTTTATTTTATATTATACCTTATTTGGCAAATAAAAAAAGGCCGTTTCTAAACAGCCTTTTTTTGAATTAACCTAAAATTGGATTTTCCCAAAGTGGCAATTTTCTTCCTATTCCCATTTCTTTAGCATTTGAATATACTCTATGAGCTTCTGATAAGTCGTGTATTCCCATACCTATAGGATTAAAGAATATTATATCATCTTCCGATTTCCTTACTCTAATATTACCTACTACTGATTGACCTAAATCAGTAACTTTTTCTCTAGGAATTACTCCTTCTTTCACTGCTCTATAACTTACATCTACACCATGTCCTGCTACTGCATCAAAATCGTCTACAACTACACTATCTACATTTTTTAATGCTTCTGTTGGTGTATCCCAAAATGATATTTCACAATGAAGGGCTCCTTTTTTATACCATGATCCATCGACATAAGGTTTTTTAGCCATTGTAGCTGTTGCTATTACATCACTTCCAACAAAAGCTTCCTCTGCGCTATCAACAACCTTAAATTCCATATCAGGTATTTCTTTCTTCATTCTTTGGCAGAATTTCTCTGAAGTTTCTTTGTTTAAATCATAAACTTTACATAATTTCAATTTAGGTGCTCCTGCTTTGAAAGCATGAGTTTGAGTTATACCCTGGACTGATGCTCCTACTAACCCCATTATTTCTGAATTTTTATTCGCTAGATATTTTACAGCTACTCCACTTGCCGCACCTGTTCTCATAGCTGATACTAGTGCTCCATCCATTACTGCTACAGGCATTAAAGTTTCAGGGTCTACTATTATAATAATAGCATTTGCTCTTGGTAATCCATATTTTTTCGGATTATGAGGTTTGCTTGGTATCCATTTTATACCTGATGTATTTACTGCTCCCAACAACCCTCTTTCTAATAATTCATCCTCATAGTCAGATCCACCTAAAAAACTAGGCATTGACATTATTCTACCAGTTGTTTCTTCTGTTTCTGGTCCTCCCCATCTTATAACCGGCTTATGCGGTAAAATAAAATCGCCTTTACCGTGTAGAAAGAAAGATCTCTCTGTTGCTTTCATGGTTCCTTTCATATCATATCCACCTGCTTTTACACAGTCTTCTTGCTGTAGATATAAAAATTCAACTTTTTTATCCATTTATTAGTACCTCCTATTTTTTTATTCGATTACTACTTATTGCAAAATTTATGCCACATAATCAATATTAAAGAAGAAATATACTCTGGAGAAGTTTCTGTTAGAGGAAAAGATGGGTACATATAAAAACTACCCTAGTAATTTTAATATACTAAGGTAGTTAGATTTTATGTTGATTTTATTTTTTTTTATAAGTAACTTTTGTTCCCCTTCCTGATTTTTTGATAATATTTTTGCTAATAAGATTGTTTATTATTCTAAGAGTCTTTGATTTACTAAACCCTGATTTTTCTTCCAGTTGAGATCTAGGTACTTCTCCTTCATTAACAATTATATCTAATAAAAGTGATTCTTCATCAGTTAAACTTGATCCATTTATATCGATTACAGGCAGTTTAATAGTTATGCTATTTTTATTTGTCTTAAATTCAGGTTTAGTAATGCTTTTTTCATATTCATTATTTATTCTGGTTATTCCTGTTCCAAATTTTTCAATAATATCTAACCTATAAAAAACTCCTGCAATTATAGGATTTCTCAAAACAGATATGTTACCATAGAGATATTCTTCTTTAGAAATTCCTTTTGGTAACCCTCCTGGTGAATTTATTACAATAGAATCCTCATACATCGAAATTTTTATATAAGAATTTGTATCCCATATTCTATGAACAATAGCATTTGCCAGTGCTTCTCTAACTGCTTCTTTAGGGATAAGTTCCTTTTTATTTCTTTCATAATTCTCAATTTCTTCATATTGATAATATTGTTTGAAGATTTCTACCGCTGTTTCATATTGAATTAATAGTGATTTTTTACTTATAGTTTTTCTGAATAAAATTTTATTTAAATTATCTCCAAACTTAACTATATCTAATCCTGAAAATTCATAATTATTAATATCCGCTAAAAGTTCAGCTGCAATATTATAATATCCATCTTTATTGTATAAATTCAGTGTTTTTAAAACATCTAAATCTAATTTTTCTATTCCTGCTTTTTCTTTAAGTTTAGATTCTAATTTTGTAAATTCTAAATTTTGTAATGATGATTTCTTTTCTTCATAATCCATATTGATTCCTTCAATAGCTAATCTTCTCAATTCAAATCTATCAACTTCCAAAGTTGATGTATCCGATCTCTTATAAGCTTTTCCTCTATAATAATATGGAGTATCCTTGCCTTTTTCTACGACTAGTATAATAATTTTTTTTTCATCTCTTTTTTCAACTTTTATGTTGAAATTTGGTATTGGATCAATTGTATCATTTATCATATTTTCTATACGAAGGCAATTACTATCAACATTTTCCATGCCTACTAAAATTTCATTATCATCTATTCCAAAAATTATTTCACCTGTATTATAATTTGCATATGCACTAACTGATTTGAGAAAAGATTTGTTTATTTCTTTTTTTAATTCTAAATTAAATTTTTCTTTAACTCCCATTAATATCACATCCTTTATTTTAAACATATTCTACCATGATTAACAAATATATGCAACGATAAGCCCATCGTTGCATATATCGTTGCATTTTGGAGCGTTATTTCGCCTATCGTTGTACATAGATTGCAACAATATCTTACTCTTATTGCTAAATATAAAAACACCCCAGAAAATTCCTCCCTGGAGTGTTGATTTTAATTCTTTTATTCTATTTCAATATCTAAATAATTTTCAAGCAAACTGATTGTATTTTCAAAATCTTCGTGCAACTGAATTTCGTATCTATTCATTTTCACAACACCTGTATCTCTTGTTTCATATATTATTGTATAGTTTTTATAATATGTTTCTGGCTTTACTGTAGGAACTTCTTGATCTTTTCTTTCCTTTTCTTCTATCATTCTCTCTACGTTATTTAACCAACTTAAACCTCTTTGTCCTTCAAAGCTTCTCAGCAATTCAAAGGAATATTCTGATTCTTGAAGTAATTTATCAGAATCTTTTTCTATCGCTTTTTTAAGATCATCAAAATCAATTCCTTTAATATCATAGGATTTATATCCATCTTCTTGGTTAACTTCAAACATAATCGAACTTACATCTTCTTTATTAAGGTATTTGTGACTGTATAAAAGTCTACTTTTGAATTCTTCTGTTACTATTACTTCTTTGGCCAGTGAATTTATATATTTACCATCATAGTCATCAACTTGATTCATTTTATAGTATCTTGTAACATTTTTACCATTTTCAAGTACATATGTGATAATAACATTTTGATCTATATAATAGCTTTGATCTTCTAAAATATAGTCATGTATTTTTGTGATATTTTCTATATTTTCTTTTTCTAGTAGGACCTTTGATATTTCAATAAAGCCTTTTTCTTCTAAGTCTTCTAAATTAAATTCATAAACCTGTTTACTTTCAGACCATTCAGGATAATATTGGTACATTGAACTTCCAATAAAAACATATTCTACTTCTTCAGCTTCCGGTACGTAGTATTCGTACTGATTTGTAGCTATATTTCCACCTACAATAAAAACTGCAAAAACAACCAGATAGATTATATACATCTTCAAACCCTTAAATGATGGAGAGAAAGATTTTTCTAATATGGCATTTATAATATAGTAGCCTAAAGCTGAAAGTAGTACAAATACAGCCATCTTTCCTATAAAGCTTTCTGTCCTTAATGCTAATGAAAATCCTATAGGCACTAGAGTAGCTAAGAACAAAGATATAAAGTATTTATATCCGTCGTATACCACAAGTTCTGAAGTCCTTTCATTTTTTCTTCTCTTTAATAGCTTATAACCAATCAAGTAAAGTACCGTCATTATTACACCTAATTGGAAAAAGTAAGCCAAATTTATACCATTATCAAAGTATTTAACAAAGTAAAGTATATCTATTTTATAATAATTCTCTACAAAACTGTTAAAAAGTATATTCGCATTAAATCCTAATGCTAAATCTTCAATTATTGTAAATAAATAATTAAGTATAGCTAAAAAGGATAAAGGCAAGGTAAAGTTTACCACTGTTGCTACTGCTGCTGCTAAAGAATTCCCTGTAAGGATGCTTGAAAATGCTGCTGTAATTATTCCCGTAGCAAGCCATGGTATAGTTACAATATACATCTCATGTACATCTACGCCGGCTATTAGATTTATCACAGCCAAAATCCCTATTAAAACCCCTGTAAATATTAAGTTAGTGATAATAATTAAATTTACTCTTTGCATTGATGTCATTGGCTTGGACGTATAATAGCTAAGTTTTCTACTATCATGTAAGTAGCTATAGTCAATTATGCAGTTTATAAACACAAGTATGAAAATTTCAACCATCCCTACTACTATATTTCCTTCCTGAATATCATTGATTAATAGCAGCGGCATTATTAATACTGTAATAATCAATATAGCAAAAGACATCAAAAACCAATTCTTTTTACCGTATATGCTGTCTAATAGTACCGTCTTAAAATTATTCGGAAATAAACTCTTCTTTTCCATATCCAGCACCTCCTAATTCCGTAATAAATATTTCTTCTAAGTCCATAGATAACTCATCAAATATTAGAAGATTATATTTTTCATTTAATTCTTTTCTAAACATATCTACGCTTCCTTTTATAATTCCAAAGTATACGCTTCCTATTTTCTGTACTTTTATCACTTCGTAATCTTCACCTTTTATGGTTTCAAATTCTTCATCAATTGCAAATTGAACTCTTTTAATTTCTGACTTAAGTGTATCCATTTTTTCTTCTTTTATAATTCTTCCCTCATGCATAATACCAACCTTGTCGCAGATATTATCTATTTCTTTAAGATCGTGAGATGATATTATAACAGTAATTTTTCTTTCCATAACTTCATTTATCAATACATTCCAAAACTTTCTCTTAACTACTGCATCTAGACCATCTACAACTTCATCTAATAAAAGAACCTCCGGCTTAGCAGCTACTGCTATTATAAAAGCAGCTTGTTTTTTCTGTCCCTTTGATAAAGTGCTTAACTTTGCTTTTCTGTTTATATTGAAAAACTCCACAAGCTTTTCATATTTCTCCGAAGACATATTTGGGTAAAGCTTGCTTTCGTATTTAAAGAGCATATCCAAATTATATCCGTAGGGAAAGTATAAGTCGTCTTGAATATAGTAAAATTTATTTAAATCTAGACTTCTCTCGTCTATTTCTACTTCTTTATAAAACACTTTTCCACTATCTGACTCAAATATCTGCATAATATGCTTAAGAAGGGTAGTCTTACCACAACCGTTTGATCCTACAAGACCGTAAATCTCTCCTGTATTAGCAGTAATATTTATATCTTTCAACACATTAAAATCTCTAAACCACTTATTCAGTCCTTGAATTTCTATCATAACCTTCATCCCCTTTCAGAAGATTTTTTATCAAATTGATAATTTCTTCATCTGTCATTTTTATTAATCTTAGTG
>CAZNLP010000129.1:0-5710 GCA_964574015.1 uncultured Clostridia bacterium
ATCTACCTACTGCTCCAATGAATTTAGGCATAATTTCTAAAGGTATATAGCTACCTCCAAATAATGCAAGGACCTGTACTACTCCACTTGAAAAAGCATCTGAGACCTTATAGTTGTTTGTTTTAAGTGTTATTGCTGTAATCATTAATCCTAAGGAAGCCACCATCAAAGATGATAAAATTGTTATACCTATTATTTGCGGTAAATTTATCCAGTTGATTTTGAAAACAAATTTTGAAAATCCTATCATTACTGATGATTGAATTAATACCATAGTAGCCATCATTAAAAACTTACCTAACAATATTTCTTGAAGGATTTTTCCGGAAACTATTTGCCTTTGGAAGGTGTTGTTTCTTTTTTCATCTAAAATAAATTTTCCTCCGTAGCTTGAAACAAATAAAACGAACATAGCAAGCATAGCTACTGTATAGTAAGCAAAACTGCTTATATAATTTTTGGAATCTATAGCCCTTTCCTCAATATTGATTTCTCCATTTTTATATTCATTACTGTTTAATATTTCCGGTATGTTTTCACCTATACTTTCTAAATCAAGATATGGAGATGCGGATTCAAAATATACATTTTTTGATATTATAATTGAAGACATTATCTCGTTAAAGTTTTTCGTTAATTCTCTCGTTATACTACCGCTGTAATTCATGTCGGGATGAGACATAACCTCTATTTCAACCTTATTTCTAAAATTGGAAAAAGTATTTATATACATATCATAAATATAATTTTTGGGTAAAATAATCAAAGAAGAAATTTCTTTATTATCAAGTTTCCTTATCCCATCTTCTCTGCTTAATATTTCATAATTGAGAAAATTTTTGATTTCTTCATTCCCAAGATAATCTTCAAAAAAAATTTTCTCTGGATTGAATTCTTCAAACTGATTTTCTCCAGCTTGAAATTTTTCTATATCTACATTATATCTATCTGCAAAATCAACCATGAATTCTGTAAATTTACTTTCTTCTATATTCTTGTCATACTCCTTTACAACTCCAATATTTAGAGTCCAATCGCTACCAGCTTCTCCAAATGATCCAGAAAGGGCAAAACTTAATATAGTAGTAAGAATAATAGGCATTAGAATTATAGATGCTAGGGTTTTTTTATCTGATAAAAAAAGCTTTAAATCCTTTAAAAATATATTTATCATTTCAATCACCTAATCCCTTAATGCTCTACCTGTTAAGGCAAGAAAAACAAACTCTAAATCCGGCTTTCTGATATCCATGGATGTTAAATGCCCTTGGTTTTTAGATATTAACTCTAATATTTCAGAGTAATCTACATTGTTTCCCTTTTTCTGTATAGTTATTTCATTTTCACCATATGCAATTTTATCTACATATGGTATTTTTTTAATTTCCTCTATCATTTTTCTGCTAATGTTTTCTACCTGTAAAATTATTTTTTCTTCAGCTGAAATTGACTGTATAAGATCTTCTTTTGTGCCTTGAGCAATTATTTTTCCTTCGTCCATTATGCATATTTTATCGCAGAGGTATTCTACTTCTTCCATATAATGACTGGTATATATTACTGTGCTTCCTTTTTTATTGATCTCCTTAACAGAGTCTAATATATGCTTTCTTGATTGAGGATCTATCCCTACAGTTGGTTCATCTAAAATTATTATTTCCGGATTGTGTAAAAGTGCCGAACCTATATTTAGTCTTCTTTTCATTCCTCCGGAGTACTCTTCAACCCTATCTTTAAGTCTTTTATCTATGCCTATAATTTGAGATACTTCTTTGATTTTTTCTTTAAGCTTATCTCCTTTAAGACCATATATTCTACCCCAAAATTTAAGATTATCGTACCCTGACAAGCTTGGATATAGAGCTATTTCTTGAGGAACAAACCCAAGTTCACTTTGGATTTGTTTGGGATTTTTTTCTATATCTACACCTTTGTATAATATTTTTCCTTCATCTGCTTTCAGTAATGTAGATATAATTGAGATAGTAGTTGACTTGCCAGCACCGTTTGGTCCCAACAAACCTAATATTTCTCCTTTTTCAACCTTAAAAGATATATTATCTACTGCTTTAGTTTTGTTAAAGTGTTTTTTTAAATTCATAATTTCTAACATATTACCACCTTCTAGTCTAAAAATTTTTGAAAATCATCATTTATATTTTCTGTATTAATTATATCTTCTTCATCAATTTCAGGAATTTCTATTCTTTGTTCTAATTCATTTTCCCAGTTTTCTATTTCTACATTAACGGATATTTTTGAATTGGAGCCAGGTTCAGGATCGTAGTCTTCAATAGTAACATCAATATATTCTTTTACTATATAACCGTCAATGTCTATATATGCTTCATCTTTAAAAGTTATTATTTCAAATTTTTCAAAGGTTTTTTCAATATTGTCTATTATTTTAACTATATCAACATCCTCTTTTTGATTTTTAATTAATTTACTTAGATTTTCTTCTTCACTTCTAAGTATCGCAAATATTTTTTTAAAGAATAGTCTTAACTGTTCTTCAGATGGTTCTATTGTATATTTATCTACTTTAACATCACCATCTTTTGTTGTCATGATATCTCGTTTACCCTTCACAACATCTTCTTTCTGAAGTAATTCGAGCCATTCATTTTGTATTTTGGAACTTAGATTTTCTAGATCTTCCAGTTCTTCAATGTTATTTTCATCTAATCCCAAGTTTTCTTCATTTAATTTAATATATTTGCCTATCATAGGAATATATACCAAAATTTCTTCATCCGATGAAAAAATCGTTAAGTCGTAACCTAACCCTCTATATTTAATGTAAAGTTTACTTTCATCTTTATTTTCATTAAAGGATGTAGTCATTTCTACCTGTATATTTTTTAGATAGTTTAATTCTTCTAATATTTCCTGGGAAATATTTTCTTCATTAAATTCATTTTCAATATTTACTGATATCTTCTCTCTCCCTGATTTTCTGCTTTCTGTTTTTTCTACAGCTTCTTTATAATTTTGTAAGTAGTCCTGACTACACCCAAATAAAGATGCTGTAATTAATATAATTAAAGTCACTGCTATAAATTTTTTCATTTTTATCACCTCGCCTTTATTATACATAATCTTTGAAAAATGACTATATATAAATGGTCATTTGGACCTATGACTTTTTGCATATTGTTAGATTTTAAGTAAAATGATATAATTTTTGTAGTATATATAAAGTTGGTGACAAAATGGAAGATTTTAACGAGTGGATTTCTTATAGAAAAAATTTGATAAACAAGGAACTGGAATTATATTTAAATAAAATAAATAATTTTCAAAGTATTATATACGATGCTATAAATTATAGTATATTTGCCGGTGGAAAAAGAATAAGGCCAATTTTAACCTTAGCTTCTTATGAGCTATTCGATTATGATATTTTGATTCCTATGCCTTTTGCCTGTGCTGTTGAAATGATTCATACCTATTCTCTAATACATGATGACCTTCCAGCAATGGATAACGATGATTTTAGGAGGGGAAAACCTTCCTGTCACAAAAAGTTCGGTGAAGATATAGCTATATTAACAGGAGATGCTCTTTTAAATAAAGCCTATGAAATAATTTTTGATCTCAATAGTCAAAAAAATATCCCACCGGAGAAAATTATAGAAGCCGGAAGAATTTTAGCCACTGCTAGTGGTTCTGAGGGTATGATTGGCGGCCAGATTGTTGATTTGCACCATGAAAAAAATAATCTTGAAGTCCTTGAATACATGCATTTGCATAAAACTGGAGCTATAATTAATGCCTCTTCTAAAATAGGTGGAATTTTAGGTGGGGCTGATGATGAAGAGTTAGGTTATTTAGACGAATTCAGCAGGAATTTAGGTTTAGCTTTTCAGGTTAAAGATGATATTCTTGATGTGGAAGGGACAAATGAAGATATAGGGAAACCTTCCGGAAGTGATATTGAAAATAAAAAATTGACCTATGTAACTTTAATGGGAGTTGAAAAAGCCAAAAAACTAGAAAAAGAACTAACTGAAAAATCAATAAGTTCTTTGGATTATTTTGGTAGTAACGGAAAGTGCCTAAAAGAATTAGCTAAATCGCTTTTAAATAGAAAAAATTAGTTTATTTTATTTTTTAATGAATAAACTGCAAGTTGAGTTCTATCTCTTAAATTTAATTTATTAAATATATTTGTTATGTGATTTTTAACTGTGCCTTCGCTGAGGTACAGTTCTTTTGATATTTCTTTGTTGTTTTTCCCCTGACCTATTAAACTGCATATTTCTCTTTCTCTTTCTGTTAAAGAAAGTATTTTCTCTTTTTCTTCCGGATTAATTTCAACTTTCACATGCTCATCTTTTAAGTTATCATAAGCTATTTTTAATTCTTCATATATTAGTTCCGTGTTTTCCTTCTCCATCTGTATGTATTTTAATAGATAGATTATTAGTATTATAAAGAAAGTAGTAAGGATAAAAAATATCGATTCTCCTATTTTTGAATAACTTCTTGATAATATAATTTGGTTAACAAATTTAAAGCTTGAAAAAACAAACATAGTTATACCAAAGTATATTATTTTTTTTCTTTTTAATATAATCGCAGCCTCTATAAGTGTAATTATATACAATATATGGATAGGATAATTTATAATATATCTTGATATGTTTTCTAAAGTGAAGATTATTAGTATTTCTAATAATAAACTTGCAAAAATGTACATTTCTTTTTTTAGAATAAATGTCCTGATAAGACTTAAAACAAAAAAACTACCTGCTAATGCTGTAAAGTAGTAAAGTCTCATACCTAAAGCTTTTTCAAAGTTTAGTGCTAAAATTAATATAATTGTGGAAAATATTAATTTTATTAAAATCCCTTTTTTATAACTCATATTCTATTCCTTCAAATAAAATCTCCAAAGATAATCCTTAGCTTCTTCGGCATAATCTATATTAACCCTTTTACCTCTTCCAATCTCAAAATCATTATATCCATCATCTTCAAGATACAAATCCTTAGAATTTAGAAATTTATCATTGTCTTTTTTTGTTAGATTTAAAGCCATAGTCAGCTTTCCGGGACCATTGGTTATGTTTTTCCTTTGATAGTTGTTTAAATCTTTATATTTTTTATTATAACGTAAATTAGCTGCAGTATCCATACCTTTAACTATCTTTCCTCCTCTTATAAGAACAGCAGCTCCTATACCCTCTTCTTCCGTAACAAAATTTAAGCAGTGATACATGCCATATATCAGGTAAATATATGTTTTCCCGTAGGAACCAAACATAACCTTAGTTCTCTCGGTTATTTTTCCTTTGTAGCTGTGAGAGGCCTTATCTTTAACTCCTAGATATCCTTCTGTTTCGATTATTCTAATTTTAAGAAGTTTTCCATTATACTTTCTTACAATTATTTTTCCAATTAAATCTTCAGCGACTTTTAAAGTATTTCTATTGAAAAATTCTAAGTTTATTTTTTTACTCATATTTCCTCCAAAAAACTGCTGTAAATCGAAGATTTAGACTGCGCGATATGTGACCTACGACGCAATCGAAGATTGTCCCATAACCGCTTCGCTATGGATAACAAGCCTTAGCTATTCAAACTTCGCTTCACTTGTTTTCATAGAGGCTTTCGTTTATGTTAGGTCAAGTCATCGGCTACGTTAACTAAATCAAAAGATTTAGACTGCGCGATATGTGACCTACGACGCAATCGAAGATTG
>CAZNLP010000130.1:0-5685 GCA_964574015.1 uncultured Clostridia bacterium
CTTTTCTCATGTCTTCACCGATTTTTATAATGTTTTCTCCTTCTCCTAAAGGTTTGTACACCGCTATAGTTTCTTCGTCGATTTTTTCAGTGTGTTCTATCATTACCATAGCGGTACACCCTTCAGGTAATTTTCCTCCTGTAGGCACATATACGCACTGATCGTAATCTAAAATCAGTTCTGTGTCCTTACCCATCTCTACTTCGCCTATATACGTTAAAAATGCCGGAATGCTTTCTGAGGCTCCGTAAACATCGGAAGCTTTTACAGCATATCCATCTACTGTAGATTTATCAAAATCCGGTATATCAACTATTCCTTTTACATTTACTGCTAGGTATCTGTTTAATGCACTTTCTATATTAACTCTTTCATTTTCTAATTTAATATTTTTAAAGTATTTATTCATTTCATCTTTAATATCATTAGGACTCTTTACCTGGTGTAGTTTCATTATTTATTCCTCCACTTAAATATTATAACATATGATAATTATTATATCATATCATGCAAATTTGAATAAAATGAATTTAAATAAAAAATACAAGTTTATTAAATTGTTAATAAATATTCATTAAAATTAGATTAAAATCTGAATTTTTTATATAATATATGTTAAAATATAGGCAAATATAAAATAAGTGAGGAACAATTATGAAAAAAATGTTAGTGCTATTATTAGTTGCCCTATTAGTTCTTACTTCCTGCAGCAGCGATAAGGAAGAAGTTGATAAAAGTTATACCGACGAAGAACTACTAGAAGTTGGAGAAAAGTATATAAATGCTTTGTTAACTGATGATTTTGAAGGTGCTTACAGCAACTTCTCTCATGATGAAGATATGAAAAAAGCTGTTGACTCTGATGGTTACAGAGAGATTTTTAATCAATTGTATCAGCAAACTGGAAATTTCGAAAAATTAACCGGTAAAGAGATCTCCGTCAAGGGAGATTACAGACTTGCATCCTATGGACTGGTATTCGAAAATCAATCTTTAAATGCTAATGTAATTTTTAATGATGATGGAAGTATAGGCGGCTTAAACTTTGCTCCATATACCTTTGAATCTCCAGAAGAATTAAAAGAAAATGAAATAGAAATAACTTTTGGTATAGAAGATTATAAACTTGATGGCATACTAACTCTACCTTCCAGCAGTAACGGTGCCCAACCATGTGTGATTTTAGTCCACGGCTCCGGTCCTTCAGATATGGATGAAGCTATAGGACCAAACAAACCTTTTAAAGATATAGCAGAAATGCTGTCCGAAAGAGGTATAGCTGTATTCAGATACGATAAAAGAACCTTTACCTACGGTAGAGAAATGGTAGAAACTGGAGCAATTACCCCTTATGAAGAGACTGTTGAAGATGTAGTAAAAGCTTACGACCTTCTTTCAAATCGTTCGGAAATAGATTCTGATAGTATATACATTTTAGGTCACAGCATGGGAGGACATTTAGTTCCTAAAATCAATGAACACTTAGACAATCCTGCCGGTTTTATAATCATGGCTGGTAATATAAGTCCCTTAGAAGATTTAATGGTAGAGCAAATTGAATACCTTGCTAATTTAGATGGTAGTATTTCAGAAGAAGAAAGACAGTATATTGAAGAAATAGAGAAAGAAGTAGAAAAAATTAAAAATATTAATAAGGTAGAAGATGGAGAGATGATTCTTAATGCTAACAAAGAATACTGGCAGTATTACAAGGATTATGATGTAAAAGCTTTAGCTAAAGAAATAAGCGTACCTACATTAGTTCTTCAAGGTGAAAGAGATTATCAGGTTAATATGGAGGAATTTAATATGTGGAAGGAAACTGTTGGAGATTGGGATAACTTTAAGTTTATTTCTTATCCTAAACTAAACCACCTGATGATGCCGGGAGAAGGTACCCCAAATAGCGATGAATATATGATAAAAAATAAAGTTTCGGAAGATGTAGTTAGTGATATATATAATTTCATAATGGAGGAATACTAAATGTTAGAATTAAAAAATATTTCAAAAACCTATTCAAATGGAAAGGTAAAGGCTGTAGATAATATTAGTTTCACTCACAAAGAAGGTGAAATACTGGGCTTTTTAGGCCCTAACGGAGCAGGAAAAACTACTACTATAAAAATGATTGTAGGACTTTTAAAGCCTGACAGCGGTACTATAACTATTAACGGTATAGACAACCAGCAACATTCTATTAAAGCAAAAAAATCTTTTGGGTATGTTCCTGATAATTCACAAATATACGAAAGACTAAAAGGGATAGAGTATTTAAAATTTATTTCCGATGTTTTCCAGATTCCAAAAGAAGAAAGAGAGGCTTCTATAAAAAAATACAGTGAAATGTTTAGTCTAACTAATGCCTTAAACGATATGGTGAGTTCTTACTCCCACGGAATGAAACAGAAATTATCACTAATATCAGCATTAATCCATAAGCCGGATTTATTCATTCTTGATGAGCCTATGGTTGGTCTTGACCCAAAATCTTCTTTTAAACTTAAAGAGATAATGAGGGAACACTGCAATGAGGGAAAATCTGTTTTTTTCAGTACCCACGTTTTAGAAGTAGCAGAAAAAATCTGCGACAGAATTGCTATTATCAACGAAGGTAAAATTATAGCTTTAGGCACTATGGAAGAACTTAAGGAAAAAGCCGGTAAAGAAGAAACTTTAGAGAATATATTCTTGGAGGTTACGGACAATGAATCAAATAATCCATTTATTGAAAATTAACCTTATTAACAGCTTCAATATAAATACTTTATTTTCAAAAGAGATACTTAAGAAAAAGAATATATGGAAGCCTCTTTTGTTTATCTTCATAGTAGTATCTATTGCCCCTTCTTACTACTTGTATATTGGATTTATTGAAAATATAGGTAAATCTTTGCTTATGATTAATCAAGAAAATTATCTTATGGTACTGGTATCCATTTCTTCTTTTATGATAGTATTTTTATTCGGGATTTTTTATGTTATGGGATACTACTATTTTTCAAAGGATTCAGATTTACTCATTAGTCTACCGATAAAACCTAACAATATAGTTGTTTCTAAATTTTTAACTGTCCTTATATATGAATATCTTTTATTAGGAGTCTTTTTAATTCCAGTATTTATTGTAAATAAAACTTTAGTAGGTGGGGGTATTGTTTATATAATAAAATCTATTATTTTATTTTTATCACTACCCATAGTTCCTCTCAGTCTTTCTTCAATTTTTGTAATACTGTTGATGAAGATTACAAATATTAAAGGTAGAAAAGATCTTTTTAGAATTGTATCTATGTTTGCTTTTTTATTTGTGGTTCTTGGACTACAAATAGTTATCCAAAGAAGTATGATAAATATAGAACCGGGACAGGAACAGGAATTTATTTCTCAAGTATTTACGGATAATAGTTTTCTACTAGAATCCGCAGGTAAATACTACCCATTAGCAAAATGGTTTTCTCTAAGTTACTACAGCGAAAGCTGGATTTTATACTTTACATTATTTGTTGTAATAACTATTTTAGTCTTTTTGTTTAGCTTATTTATTTCAAATAAACTTTATTTTAAAGGATTAATCGGGGGAGAAGAATCAAGGTCTAAGAAAAAAAACATTACATCAAAAGAGTATTCATCTATTTTGAAAAAATCTTCTCAAAGTGTAAGCATTTTTATAAAGGACTTTAAGGTACTTCTTAGAACTCCTATTTTCCTTTTTAACTGTGTAAGTACGGTAATTCTTATTCCTTTTATATTCATTTTTATGCCTATTTTGACGGGAGCCGGTAACATGATGTCTCCAATAAGGGATTTAGTTGAAAGCAATTTTGAAATAGCTATGCTTA
The DNA here is from genome assembly GCA_964574015.1 of uncultured Clostridia bacterium. Classification (GTDB taxonomy): domain Bacteria; phylum Bacillota; class Clostridia; order Tissierellales; family Dethiosulfatibacteraceae; genus UBA8670. Next base: position 3,843 of record CAZNLP010000130.1, read on the forward strand.
TATTTGCAGGTGCTTTCATGATATTTTCAGTACTTAATCCTACTGCATCTACGAGTTTTTCAAGAGAGGGTAAGCACTTTTGGATAGATAGATCCTTACCTATAAATTTTTCAAGTCATATTATAGGAAGGATTATGTCTCCTATGCTCCTACATACTCTTACTGTAGCAGCTATGACATTTGGAGTTAATTACTTTTTAAAATTGGATTTTGTATATTTAATATTACCGGTTATTTTGGGTATAGTAGGTGGGGTACCTATAAGTTTAATCGGATTAATAGTTGATCTTAAAAGACCACTACTGGACTGGACTAACCCTCAAAGAGCTGTAAAGCAAAATCTAAATGTTCTGATAGCTTTAGCCGTCAATCTAATTTTTATGATTATTTTAGCTGGTCCTACTTATTTTCTCATAAAAATGGAATTTAGTTTCTTAATTATTATATTTATTGACTTTTTTATAATATCACTCTCTTCCGCTCTTCTGTATAGATACAGCATAAAATTCATAGAGAAAAAGCTCCCAACTATTCAATAATACACCTTGACAATACCCTATGGGTGTATTATACTTTAATTATCCCCTTACCGGGGGGTCGGGAGGTTATATGATGGCAAAAAAAGAAAAATACAACGTCACTGGGATGACATGTGCGGCTTGTTCTGCTGCAGTTGAAAAAAATGTCAAAAAACTAAAGGGCGTTAAAAATATAAGTGTAAATTTACTACAAAACAATATGAGTGTAGAATTTGAAGAAGGCGAACTTAGTCAGGAAGATATAATAAATGCTGTGGAAGATGCCGGCTACGGAGCATCTAGTGCAGACGAATCAAAAACTAATACAAAGTCTAAATCCTCTGCTATAGATGACGAATATAGAGCTTTAAAAATTAGACTTATGGTATCTATAATTTTCACAGTACCTTTATTTTATCTTGCTATGGGGCATATGGCCGGATGGCCCCTACCTGGTTTCTTTTTAGGTACGGAAAATGCAATTAATTTTGCTTTCACTCAGTTTTTATTAACTTTACCGGTAATGATAGTCAATCGAAAATTTTATATTATTGGTTTTAAAACACTGTGGAAAAGATCTCCTAATATGGATTCTCTTATAGCAGTAGGTACAAGCGCAGCTGCTTTATACGGTATATTTGCTATTTACAAAATAGGTGCTGGATTAGGTGCTGGAGATATGAGTATAGTTATGCAGTATTCTCATGATTTGTATTTTGAATCTGCAGGAGTTATTTTAACTCTTATTACCTTTGGTAAGTTTTTAGAAGGTAGAGCTAAAGGTAAAACTTCAGAAGCTATAGAAAAACTTATTAATTTGGCTCCTAAGATGGCTTTAGTGGAAAAAGACGGAGAAATCTTAGAACTACCTGTAGAAGATGTAGTTGTAGGAGATATAATAATAGTTAAGCCTGGACAAAGTGTACCGGTAGACGGAGAAATAGTTGAAGGTAAAACCTCTATAGATGAGTCTATGCTTACTGGTGAAAGTATTCCAGTAGAGAAAAATATAGGAGACAAGGTAATCGGAGCAAGTATTAATAAAACCGGATACGTCAAGTTTAAAGCTACAAAGGTTGGAGAAGATACAACATTATCTCAGATTATAACTTTAGTAGAAGAAGCTCAGGCTTCAAAAGCTCCTATCGCTAAAATGGCAGATAAAATTAGCAGCATATTCGTTCCTGTAGTTTTATCCATCGCTTTAGCTGCTACAATAGTTTGGCTTTTATTAGGATATTCTTTTGAATTTGCCTTATCTATAGGTATAGCAGTATTAGTAATTTCCTGTCCTTGTGCATTGGGATTAGCTACACCGACAGCTA
>CAZNLP010000131.1:0-5522 GCA_964574015.1 uncultured Clostridia bacterium
AATCAGCTTCTTCCTTTTTAAATTATCATAATTTCTTTTATTGGTTTTATTTTATCTCTTGCTATTGGTATTTCATTTACATAGTTACTCATTTTAAGATGGTATGTATTGTTCTTTCCTGTTATTAGTTTTTCAACTTTGTTAAGTTTTACAATATAGTTCTTATGACATCTATAAAATCCGTAATCTTCGAGCTTATCTTCCCAATACTTTAGAGTGCCGTTTTCAGAAAGCTTTTCATTATCAGTAAAAAAGTAAACTACTCCTTCTTCAACTTCAATATAAACTAAATCATCTAAATTTATTAATAAAGTTTCATCATCATTTTTTATAGATATTTTCTTTTTTTCAAGAAGTTTTTTTCCATTGTCTACTTCTTTTTTTGTTTTTTCTTTTTCCAATTTATGTTTATTTATCGCCATTTCAATATTTATCTTCAGCTTATTTTCATCTATAGGTTTTACTATATATCCATAAACCATTGTTTTTTTTGCTTTTTCAAGGGTTTTATCATCACTGTAAGCTGTTAAATACAAAACTGGTATGTCATAATTTGAGTTAATAATTTCTGCAGTATCAATTCCGTTTAATTCATCATTTAGCTCTATGTCCATCAAAATTAAATCAATTTTATTCTTTTCAATATACTCAATTGCTTCTTTTCCCTTATCAGTAATCTTAGGGACTTTATATCCGATATCTTCAAGTCTTTTCTTTATTTCTAATGCTATTAGGTGTTCGTCTTCAACAACTAAAATTCTTATATTTTTCAATCTTCTCCCCTCATTTCTTTTTGAATTTTATAATGAATTTTGTCCCATTATAATTTTCTTTTTGTATGCTGCCACCCAGCTGTTTAGTTAAGCTTTCAACTATTATTAAGCCTAAGCTCTCTTCCTTTACTTCTTCATATCTTTTTTTAAATCCCCCTCCGTTATCATAAATTACTATAGACACTTCTCCATTTTTCTCAAATATTTTAATTCCAATTTCTCCATAATTACTATTAATAAATGCATGCTGTATCGAATTTGTTATTAATTCATTAATAATAAGTCCGCAATTTATTGATTCATCAATATTTATATCTATATCTTGTATATCGGCATAAAATTTAATTTTTTTACTAAAACTATAATGTTTTTGTAATTCTTCAATAATTGATTCAATATAATCTTTAAAGTTAATTTTATTTATTTCTTCAGCTCTATATATTTTTTCATGTAGCATAGCCATGGATTTTATTCTATTTTCAGTATCTTTTAAAGCTTTTTTTACTTTAATATCTTCTATATAGAAACTTTGAAGAAATATAAGACTTGATACAAGCTGTAAATTATTTTTTACTCTATGATGTATTTCTTTCATTAATATTGATTTTTCTTCTAATGAATTTAATAATTCTTCTTCCTTTTTTTCTCTTTTTCTTATATCTAAAATTGTTTGTGCAAAAAGTTTAAGAAGCTGTATTTCTTCATCTTTATATTTTTTATAATCTAAAACAGAATCAAATCCTACAAATCCTATACATTTGCCCTCTTCCATCATTGGTACAGTTATTAGGCTTTTTACATCCTGGTCTTCCAATATTTTTCTTACTTGATCGTCACCAGTATAACTTTCTACTTCTGGTATTATAATAGTATTTCCTTTTTTATGCTCTTTTACCCAGCTGATTACACTATCCATAGGAACCTCCTGTAAATAACCGATTTGAGGTTCTATGTTCTTATCACACCATTCGTAGGTATTTGATATAGTTCTATTTCTGAAATCATAATCAAAAATATAAACTCTATCAGCTTTTACAAATTTTCCAATCTTTTCCAGTGATTTATCTATAAAATTTAATGCTTTTTCTACAGGTGAGTTTATAAATTCAGATGTGATTTCCATCAAAATTTCTTGAAATTTATTTTTGTATTCAAGTGCTAATGTTGCTTTTCTTTCCTCTGTTACGTCAACCATTATATTTAAAATATATTTTTTTTCGCCAGTTTCAATTGTTTCACTGTATACAAGACCGTATCTTTCGTATCCTTTTTTTGTTTTATATTTTACTCTAAGATTTTCGACTTTTCCCTTTTCTTTTACTTCTTTTTCAATAACTGTGTTTAGTTCATCGTCAACTAGCAAGTTTAATTCTCTAATAGTTTTTCCTATTACTTCTTCTCTCTTATAGCCTGATGCTTTTAATAGAGAATCGTTAACTTCTATAAATTCGCCGGTTTCATAAGAATTAATAGCCATAATGGTGGGGTTGCTTTGGAAAATTTTGTTGGATTTTTCTAAATTCTCCTGTTCCTTAGATATATCTATACATACAGCATATACACAATCATTATTATTCCACTTACCGAACCATATTTTTGTTTCAACCTGTACTAGATTTCCATTTTTTTTCTTTAAAGGAAATGTACATTCTCCTTCTCTATCTATTAAAATTTTATTTAGTTTTTTTTCTGCCTCTTTTCTTACCTTTGCCGGATGTAAATCTAATAGATTTTTGCCTTTTACATCCTGAACTTCATAACCTAATTTTTCCTTAACTGAATTATTAATATGTATAATTTTTCCAGATTCATTTGATACGAAAATCATTCTATCTGTTGTTTCAAAAAAATTCTTGAAATTTTCTTCACTTGCCTCTAATTTATTTTTTATTTCAACTTTTTCATCTACTTCTCTTCCAACTGCATATATTTTTTTGTCATGGTATTTAGCTCTCCATTCTAAATGACAGTAAGCTCCGTCTTTTTTTAAATATCTATTTATATAATTCGTAGGCTTTTTACTAATCTTTAGGGTTTCTAGTTCTTTTATTGTTTTTTCTACATCATCTTTATGTACTAACTTATAAACTTTTGTTCCTTTAATTTCATCACAGGAATATCCAAGTATTTCTCGACATGATTCATTTGCTTGTATAATATTGTTTTTCTCATCAATAACACACATTAGGTCTAGACTCAAGTTGAAAAAATCACTGTTATTCATAAATACTCCTTTTTAAAAATATTTATAGCATTCAATTTAACTATATTTCTTTATTTATTATACCATTTTATGAGTAAATGTATAATATATAACACTATATTTTACTTTATTTTTAAAAAAATTGGGCTTAAGCCCAATTTTTATCTTAAATCGTCTAAATTATAAGGTGTTTCTTGATATACACAGTAGTTTAGCCAGTTGCTGAACAGAAGATTTGAGTGACCTCTCCACTTTATAGATATATCCTTTTTTGGATTATCTTCTTGAAAATAATTTTTCGGTATATTAATGTTTTGACCTTTTTCTAAATCTCTTAAATATTCATTTTTTAAAGTGTTTTTATCGTATTCTCCGTGTCCTTGAATGAAAATTTGTCTCATGTTATCTGTTGAAGCTATATGAACTCCGGCTTCTTTTGATTTTGCAAGAATTTTGATATTAGGAACCTTAAGAAAATTCTCTTCATCTATTTCCGTATGTCTCGAATGAGGAGCATAAAATTTATCATCAAAACCTCTCATAAGCCTAAAAGTTGGTTCAACTACATCATGGGGAAATACACCAAATAATTTTTCTTTCAAAACCCTTCTTTTAATTCCATAGTGATAGTAAAGAGAAGCCTGAGCTCCCCAACATAAGTGAACTGTACTAAAAACATTAGTTTTAGTAAATTCTAATATGTCTGTGAATTCTTCCCAGTAATCAACATCTTCGTAAGGAATTGTCTCTACCGGAGCTCCTGTTATTATCATACCGTCAAACTTCTGTTTTTTTATATCATCGTAGGTTTTATAAAAGTTATCTAAATGATCTCTTCTTGTATTTCTTCCTTCATGAGATTCCATATGTAAAAGCTGAAGTTCAACTTGAAGAGGAGTATTTGCAAGCATTCTAATAAGCTGTGTTTCCGTTTCTTCTTTTTTAGGCATTAGATTTACTATACCTATTTTTAAAGGACGTATATCCTGAGTCTGAGCTCTAAGATCTTTCATTACAAATACATTTTCTTCTCTTAAAGTTGAGTAAGCAGGAAGTTTTTCTGAAATGATTATAGGCATTAAACCACTTCCTCTATTGCTTTATCAAAGTCTTCAATTATGTCATCTATATTTTCTATACCTACTGATACTCTAACTAGTTCAGGAAGTATTCCTGCTTTAATCTGCTGTTCTTCAGATAGCTGTCTGTGGGTTGTGCTTGCCGGATGCAGAATACTTGTTCTTAAATCACCTAAATGTACAACTAAAGATGTCAGTTCGAGATGTTCTGCAAGTTTTTTCCCGGATTCTGAACCTCCTTTTAAACCAAATGAAAGTATTCCACTTCCTCCGTTGGGTAGGTATTTATTTCCTAAGTCATAGGTTTTATGACTTTCAAGTTTAGGATAATTAACCCATTCAACTTTTTCGTGAGCTTCTAAAAATTTTGCTAATTTTAATGCATTATCGCTGTGTCTTTCCATTCTTAGATGAAGTGTTTCTATTCCTTTGTGAAATAAAAATGCATTAAAAGGGCTAAGAGTCATTCCATAATCTCTCATCATCTGAACCCTTGCCTTAGTTATGTAAGCTTTTTCTTCAAAATCTTTAACATATTTAATTCCATGGTAGCTTGGATCAGGCTCTACTAATTCTTGATATTTTCCATTGTCCCAGTTGAAGTTTCCTCCATCAACTATAACCCCTCCAACACTTGTGGAATGACCGTCGATATATTTAGTTGCTGAATGTATCACTATGTTAGCTCCAAGTTCAAGAGGTTTGCAAAGTAAAGGCGTTGCTAAGGTATTGTCTATCATTAAAGGTATATCCAACTCTTTTGATGCTTTGGAAAAAACTTCGAAATCAAACACTCCTACTCCTGGATTTCCTATAGTTTCTCCAAACAGCACTTTTGTATTTTTTTGTCCTGCTTTTACTATTTCTTCAACGCTTGAATCCGGCTCTATAAAGGTGGATTCTATTCCTAACTTTTTTAATGTTACTTTTAATAAGTTAAAGGTACCACCGTAAATTGATGAAGTAGCAATAATATGATCACCGGCGTTACAGATGTTTAAAAGAGCTAATGTAGTAGCCGACTGTCCAGATGATGTTGCCAGTGCACCAACTCCTCCTTCAAGCAAACTTATCTTTTCTTCAAAGGCTGCTACAGTAGGGTTGCTTATTCTTGAATACATATGCTGATCGCTTTTTAAATCGAATAAGTCAGCTACAGTGTCCGAATTATAGTACTTAAAAGTTGTACTCTGATTAATTGGTAAAACCACCGGTTCTCCTGATTTAGGGGTGTATGTTCCGTGTACACAATTTGTTTCAATTCTTCTTTTACTCATAGTTATCTCCTTTTTTTTAATACTAAAAAAATCACTTCGATAAGAAGTGATTAAGGTCAAGATTCTTCTTATCTTTCAGGTAATCCTGAGGGATTTAGCACCTTGCGTATAACGTAGGTTGCCGAAGTATCATAGGGCCCTTCCCTCCACTTCTCGTGATAAGACACGTAATTTAATTGTTATATTACAT
>CAZNLP010000132.1:0-5514 GCA_964574015.1 uncultured Clostridia bacterium
TCAGAACCTACTATTGATTTAGATGATGAGGATTTTGGTAAGTACTAAATTTTAAATAACCCTCTTTAAAAAAATGGTGTGTGAAAGCACCATTTCTTTGTGTATAATACTTAAGTCATCCTGAGGTTCTATGAATAAAATTACTTTCGAAGGATCTATGTTTTAATATTCTTAATGTGCATTCAGAATAAAAAATAAAAATACTCCCTAAATAGACATTAACCGGTGAGTATTTTTAACATATACTTTTATTGATTTTTATATAACCTTATCTACAAATATATTTACAAGGTTTTCATCAAATTGTTTTCCAGAATATTTTTTTAATTCTTCTACTGCTTCTTCTTTTGTTTTTTTATTGTGATATGGACGGTCAGCTGTCATTGCCTCATATGCATCAGCTACTGCAATTATTTTAGATAATAAAGGTATTTCACCATCTTTTATTTCTTCTGGATAGCCAGTTCCATCTAGCCTTTCATGGTGATATAATACAGCTTCAGATACGTGTGAGTATTCATCTACACTTTTTAGAAGCTGATAGCTTGTAATAACATGTTTTTTTATTGTTTCCCAGTCGTTTTCTGTTAATTTATCTTTTTTGTTTAATATCTGAGGAGGAACTACAATTTTTCCTATGTCATGTAGTAATCCAGCTATTTTTGCATCTTCTATTTCTTTACTGCTTAAATTCATAGCCTTGGCTATACCTGTGCAGTATTGGGAAACTCTTTCACTGTGAATTTGCTCATGGTCGTATTTGTTGTTTATATTAAGTAGAATTGTTTCTATGGTTCTATTTCTCATAATTTTTCCATACTTAAGTTTGTTTTTATACATCTTATTGTCTGCTTCTTTATAGACTTCTAAAATGTCCTTGTCTTCTTTGTTTTTAGTTGAATGTCCTAGAGCTAAGGATACTATTACCGAATCTAATTTAGTATTTTGTGATTCTTTTTTAATTCTTTCTATGATTTTTTTAACTTTTTTTTCATTAACATTTGGAAGAAGTATAACAAATTCATCTCCCCCTACTCTACATACTATATCTTCCTGTCTACATGATTTTTTAAATATTTCTGCAACAGCAATTAAAAGCTTGTCTCCCATTTCATGTCCGTAAGAATCGTTTGTTAGTTTTAGTCCGTTTACATCGGCTACTATTATAGAAAATGGTAAGTTTCTTTCTGTATCCATTCTCTTAATAGAATCTTCCATATATCTTCTGTTGTAAAGTCCTGTAAGATGGTCGTGAAAACTTAGATATTCTATTTGATTTTGTTTTTCTTTTTTTTCAGTAAAATCTCTAAATACTATAACAGCTCCGGTTATATTTCCATCTCTATCTTTTATTGGTGCTGCACTGTCTTCAATTGGTATTTCTTTTCCATCTTTTGCAATTAGTATTGTATGATTTTCCATTTCTACAGTTTTACCAAGTTTTAAAGCTTTTTTAGCAGGATTAACGCAGGTTTTTCTTGTGTATTCATTTATTATATTTAAAACTTTTTCTAGTGGTTCATTGAAAACTTCTTCTTGAGTCCACCCTGTAAGTTCTTCAGCTACGTCATTCATAATCTTGATTTTACCTTCTTTGTCGGTAGAGATTACCGCATCTCCTACTGATAATAAGGTTGTTTTAAATATCTCTCTTTCTTTGTATACTTGTGCCTCCATTTTTTTCTGGTCTGTTATTACTTCTGTGTAAATTATTATGCCCCCTATACTCCCATCTTTCTCATACCATGGCCTTGTTTCCCATTTCGTCCAATCTACACTACCGTCTTCTTTATAGTATGGATCTTCATCTTTGCTTATAACTTCTCCTTTTAAAGATCTTTTATGTACATCTCTCCACTTCTGTGGTAAATCAGGAAATATTTCGTAATGATGTTTACCTATTATATCTTTTTCTTTAATTTTATATCTATCTAAGTAACTTTTACTAACATACATATACTTCATATCTTTATCATGAACAGCTACACCAGATGTGTTGTGCTCAAGCATGTATTTAATCAAATTGTGTGAGTGTATTAATTCTTCTTCTGCTTTTTTTCTATCTGTTATATCCATATGGGTTCCACTCATAAAAAGAGCTTTGCCATCCTCTGACCATTTTGTAACCCTTCCTCTATCATGTATCCATATCCATTCTCCATTTTTGTGTTTCATTCTAAGTTCAAAATCATAATATTCTAATTCTTTGTTCATTACTTTTTCAAGTTCTTTTCCTGCTCTTTTAAAATCATCGGGATGAGTTAATTTTTCCCATGTCTGTATATTTACCGGAGAAATTTCTTCCAGAGTATATCCCAACATTTCAGCCCATTTATTATCAAAAATTGTTTCTCCTGTCTCAAGATTCCATTCCCAGGTCCCTACATTTGTTCCTTTTATGATGTTTTCTAATCTTTCATTCATTTCAATTATTTTTTGTTTACTTTTTTTCTTTTCTGTTATATCATCTATAACTTCAACAACAGAAAAACTACCATCAGGATTTTCAATCTTAGAAGCATTTATTTCTAAATCTTTATCAAACGCATTAACTACATATTTTATAGATTCATTATCTTTTATTTTTTCTATTTCATGTAGTCTGCATTCTTCACATGGTATTTCTCTGCCAAGCTGTTCAAAGCATATCTTCCCTTTCATATCTCCAAAATCTTTAATCGCTTTTTCATTCATAAATTGAATCTTATAATCTAATCCTGTTACAACTACATACTGACTCATGGAATTAAATATTTTGTATATATAATCTCTTTCATTCCTAATCTTATTTTCATAGTTTGCTTTTTCAGTAATATCATTAGCTATAGAACCGAAAAGCACTACTTCATTATCTTTTTCTTCTATAGGAAAAACTACTCTTTCATATAATCTCTCTTCATTATTTACATAATAAATTTCTTTTTTATATACAGGTTCTTTAGTTTTGTTGATAGTTGATAGTGTATTCATTATATCTTCAGCACCTTCAGGCACTACTTCTTTAAAATTCTTCCCTATAAGATCCTCTTTTTTTATACCTAGTAGATCTGCTGTAGAATTTGAAGCATCTATATAATTTCCTTTATTGTCAACTATAGTAATAATATTGACGCTATTTTTTAGTAGAGATTGATATCTTTGAATCGCTTCCACGCTATTTTTTTCAGAATTTTTTTTATCTCTAGATTCTAAATTCATACTTGTCTCCTTGTATAATAAATACTTTTCTATAGTATTCTTGGATTTATCTTTATCTCTATTAATTTATTTCGGTAGTTTTATCTTGGTTTTTTAGTTAAATATTAAATTTTTTTGATTAAGATTATTATTGCAGCAAATAAATCTTAAATAATTTAATCTTTTTTAACTCCGGTAATAGTAATAGATAAATTTTCATGCTTTCTTAAATCTAAAGTATACGGATTTATATTTTTAGAATTCTCGTTAAAGACTCTTAACAAAGGTCTATTTCCGCTACCTTCAAAATTTTCAACTACAATAGCTAAAGAATTATTAGATAATTTAACAATTGTTCCTGATGGGTAGGGTGTTACCTTCCTTAAAAAAATATTTACTATTTGGGGATCGAAAAGAGTATCATTTCCTGCTAGTACATATTCTACTGCTTCAGAAGGCAATAGACCTTTTCGATAGGGCCTGTCAGATATTAAGGCATCGTAAACATCTGCTACAGCTATTATTCTTCCATATTTACTAATATCATTAAAGGACTGCTTCTTTGGATATCCAGAACCATTCCATCTTTCGTGGTGCATTAGGATTCCTTTATATGAATCTGCAGGAAGATTAAATTTATCTTTTAAAAATTTAAATCCTTTGTTAGGATGATTTCTCATAATTGACCATTCTTTATCATCTAGTTTTCCAGGTTTATTTAAAATTTCTTTAGGTATAAAAATCTTTCCAATATCATGTAAAATTGCTGCTAAACCTAAAGAATACAGTTCTTCTTTAGTAAAATCTAAAGAAGCTCCAAGAACTATTGATATTATGGCAACATTTAAAGAATGATAAAAGGTATAATCATCAAAAACCTTTAAATCTATCATGTTTATCATTAATTCTTCACTACTTAATATTTCATCTACTATGTTTTTAGTCATACTATTAATCAAATCGTTATTTTTTTCAAATTCTTTATCTGAGATGTGACTTTTTTGAGCATATATAAAGGTTTCTTGTACATTTTTTACTGCTTCATGTCTTAGTTCATCGCTGATGATACCTTTTATCTCTATTCCCTTAGACAATTCATCTTCTATATAAACTCCATTGATACCAACCTTTTTCAATTTACTTATATAGTATGAATCAAGTACAACACCTTCTTTTAGTAAAACCTTTCCATTAGGTCCGTATACTGTTTTTTTTAGTGTTGAATTTTCTTTAAGGCTTTGTATTGGCACATATCTCATATTATAATTCCTTTAGTTTAAGTTTTTAAATTTTTCTTATGATTATCTCTTTAATATTAATTTTTTATGCATGAAAATATTTTTTATTAAAAATTATATCATTTTATTTAATATATAGCAAAAGTAGTATTACGAACTTTATCAACATAAAAACGGGTTTTAAATGTAATATAGTAACTAAATACTTGAAATTAAATTGTTTATTAAAGGTTAGTTTCGAACTAATTTAAATTTTTTTATTTTTTTCATTTCTTATTATTTGATTTAAAGTAATTTTTTAAAAAATATTTTAATAGTCCTAAATAAATTAAATTTCTTACCGATATTATAAGAAACAAGGAGGTTTTTTTATGAATAAAATTGAAATTGAAGGAACAAATTCAATATATAAAAACTATGATATTAATAAAAATACAAAGAGAAAAAATAATAATTCTAAATCTAAAAAAACAGAATCCTCAATAGAACTCATAAAAGATGAAGTAGTAAATAAAAATCATACTTATGCTACTCTTAGCAAAAAAAATAATAAAATCATAGACATTCTAAAATCTGAAATGGATAAATCCTATGCTAATTTAAAGAAACTAATAAAGGATTTAATTCTTAAGCAAAATTCTGAAGTTAAAAAAATTAAACTCAAAGGAAAAATTGCTAAAAATGCCCAAGAATCAATAAGTAAAGAAGGTAGGTTTAGTCCTGAAAAATTAAGTGATAAAATAGTTGAGTTTGCTAAAAATATATCTGGAGGAAATAAATCAAAATTTGAGGAGTTAAAAGCTGCTATTATTAAAGGTTTTAAAGAAGCAGAGAAAGTACTTGGAGGGGAACTACCAGAAATTTCAAAAAATACTTTCTCTTTAGTAATGGAAAAACTCGATGATTGGAAATCTGAATAATATCTTTATATTTTACCTTTTTACTGAAGCAAGCTTTATACCAACAGCTAAATACACAACCCCCATCCCTATTAAAATCAGAAAAGATCTTAAATACATACTTGGATCGAATCCATAAGCAGCTGTATGTGTCAAAACTTCCATTGCCCATTTATGAGGCATTAGATTTGATAATGTAA
>CAZNLP010000133.1:0-5513 GCA_964574015.1 uncultured Clostridia bacterium
AGGGTTCCATCTACTCCCCATGATCCAATTATCGTTTTTTTAAAGGGAGCAAAAATAACAGCTGCCAGTCCAAAACCCATAACTGCAAGGGAAACTGCAAATCCGGGACGGTCGGCAAACCACTTTCGTGCTGTGGGAGCTATAGTAGAATAAGTAAGACCGCAGGCTAATCCCACGCCAATTCCGTAAGTCATGGTCAACCAGGTAGGGAAGGGAAAATATCTCATAAGGGCAGCCAGACTGTATCCGAACAGGAAGAGTATAGAACCTACGGTTGCCACTTTGCGGGGACCATATTTATCCTGAAGCCATCCAGCTGGAATCATAGTTATAGAAAATACTATAATCATTACGGTAAATGGCAGATTAGCTTGAGCAGTTGACCAGCCCCAGTCTTCAACCAGGGGAAGGACAAATGATCCCCAGGCATAACTCATACCTCCCATCAATGAAAGAAGAAATCCTCCTAATAATACAAACCAGCGTCTACTCAGGAGTTCATCACTAACTTTTTCATTATTGTTTTTCATAATATTCCTCCTATTTCTATTAAAACCTTTGTTAGATAGAATATTTAATAATTCTGATGGCTTTTATTGATAATTTAAACAACTCTACCAAAACATCGACTTAAAACAAGTAACAATAATATTAATGATTTGATACTATTTTATAGCTTTATAGTCAAAAAGTAAACGTTATGGTCATATGAGTTTAGGAATTATTTATCAAACTTCGTAGAAGTAAAAAAAATTGATGATTTAGAGAAGATATTTGCACTGCAGATATCCTTAAAGCTTCAAGTTTTTAATAAAACAAAACTCACAAAAAAGAATGCAAAGTATAAAAAACACCCGAAAATTGGCTACAACATAATAAAAGAATCTAGAGAAATCATATCTATAGATGAGTTCATACTACAATACCATGAAAGCTGGGACGGTAAAGGTTACCCAGGATTATTAAAAGGAGAAGAAATTCCTCTAGTAGTTAGAGTATTTTTAATCATTGATGCCTATGATGCTATGATTAATGAAAGATTACACAAAGAAAAAATGACAAAAAAAGAAGCTCTAGAAGAAATAAAAAGTAAAGCAGAAAGTCAATTTGACTCTAATATAACAAAATTATTTATTGAATTAATGGAAGACACTAAAGTATTCAAGTTACTTAACAAAAAAGTATAAAAAGTAAATAAATTGACTAGATGAAAAAAAAGCAATAAATTTTGAAGTATAATAAATTGAGTAAAAATAATAGATAAAAAAGAAGTTAAGAAAAATGAAAGTTAGAAAATTACTAGCATTGTTGTTAACGATATTGCTTGTTCTAGGAAGTTTTACATTTGCATTTGGAGATCCAATAAAAGTACCTGGACCATTTAAAAATATAGCAAAAGCTACAAGTTCTGAAACAGGAACTGTAGAAGATGGAGAAATAGCATATGTTTAAGAGCCTACTCCGTTAGCAGTAACAGATACAGGAGTAGCACCATCGGATATATTCTTTGAATTTGGAGTTTTAATATCTGAATTGAAGTGAATAGCTTCAATCCAGATATTGTATGCTCGGCATGTTAACAACTAGGCCTTGAAAGCACACTTTAATACGAACTTTTTTAGCAAATAGAAATATAACATGATAGGAGGATTGTTAGAAAAAAATTATATTAATTCAATATAGCAAAGTCTATCAAAATATAAGACGAAACAAAGGACTAGGGGGTGTTGATAAAATGGAAAAGGTAAAAAATAAAAAAATGGATAAATTATGTTTAACAATCTATATTACGGGTATTATTAATATTGAAGGATTTTCAAAAAACAGGAGGTAGATTTAATGAGTAATTATCATGAACCAATGGAGTCATTAGACGAACAAACACGTAATTGTGTTAGAGCGCTAAATAGTTTAAAGGAAGAGATTGAAGCAGTAGACTGGTATCATCAAAGGGTAGCTGCTACTAAAGATGAAGATTTGAAGGCAGTTTTAGCACATAACAGAGATGAGGAAATCGAACATGCTGCAATGACATTAGAATGGTTAAGAAGAAATATGGACGGTTGGGATGAAGAATTAAAAACTTATCTATTTACAGAAGCACCGATTACAGAGGTAGAAGAATTAGAAGAGTCAGAAGAAGGATCTTCTGAAGACGGTGATTTGGGTATAGGTAAAACAAAATAAATAGTAAATTTTATAATAAATAAAATGGAAGGAGAGATTTTATGTTAAAGAGAAATTTAGCCCCTATTTCAGATGAAATGTGGGAAGAAATAGATGATAGAGCAAAAGAAGTAATTTCAAACTATTTATCTGCTAGAAAAGTAGTTAATGTAAGTGGACCCCATGGTTTAGAAAAAAATGTTGTAACTGAAGGTAGATTAGAAGCAATGGATTGTAAAGATGAAGATGTGTCTGCTGGAATATATAAGGTAAAACCTTTAGTAGAATCTAGAGTTGAATTTGAACTAGATAGATGGGAAATGGATAATCTAGAAAGAGGAGCAAAAGATGTAGATTTAGGAAACCTTGAAGAAGCTGCTAAAAAAATAGCTTTATTTGAAGAGGAAGCTATATATAAAGGTTTTAAAAACGGCATGATTGAAGGTCTTAGTAAATATTCAGGACAGGATAAAATGAGTTTTGGAGAAGATGGAGATGAGATATTAAAATCAATATCCAAAGCTGTTATTAAACTAAATAAAGCTTTCACTAAAAAACCATATGCCCTTGTTGTAGGAGATGAAGCCTTTGAAAGATTAAATCAAAATTCTAAAGGCTATCCATTAATGAAAAGGGTAGAAGAATTAATAGGTATGGAAGTGATATACTCTCATGTAGTTGATGGAGCATTTTTAGTTCCTTACAATCATGAAGATTTAGAAATGACTATTGGAAGAGATTTTTCAATAGGATATCAAAATAGTGATAATGAGAAAGTTAGACTTTTTATGACTGAATCATTTACTTTTAGAGTTTTAGATCCAGACATAATTATTGAATTCAATTTATAAGAAAAACTATATGTTAAATTAAATAGTTACCAAAATATCCTGGTGAAAATTCACCAGGATATTTTTAATTAAATAGAAATTAATAACAAAATAAAACAATTTTTGAAAGTATAGATATTAGATGTTAGAATTAGAGGAAGACTACTTGAATTCTTCATAAACTATATAAAATAAATAATTTCTATAATTTGTGTGGAGTTAAAATAAAATATTTGAAATAGGAGTTGAACACATTGACAAATACTAAAAATGTACGAATAGGTTGGCTTAAATTCATGTATATTTGGAATATAGTTATTTCTGGAGGAGGAGGAATAGGCATTATCTTTCTTCCTAAATTGACACACTGGTTATTTAATTCTCCAACACCTCAAATAACTTATGGTATTATCGGAAGTGTTTTTTTATCATTTGCTATACTTTCAATATTAGGACTAAGAGATCCTGTAAAATTTGCACCTGTTCTATTATTTCAATTAACTTATAAAATCATTTGGCTAATAGGAGTTGTTATACCTATGATAATTTCTGGTGAATTTTACATTGGAGCTGTACCTGCAGTTGCAATATATATCCTTTATATAATAGGAGATATTATAGCTATTCCTTTTTCTAATGTTTTGAAGAGGTCTTAAATAATAATCTAAATAGATACAATAAATAAATCAATATGAATTAAAATATATTTTGAAGGATAGGAAAACCAGGAAAATGAAAAAGACAAAGAATAGCAGACGAGATTTTTTATTAAATAATGATAATTTATATTACAACGTAATATACTTAGCTTGGCCTATTGTGGTTCAATCTTTACTCCAAGTATCTATAGGAACTATCGATATAAAAATGGTAGGTTCTTTAGGAGTCGATGCAATTTCAGCAGTAGGAACAGGTAGGAATATAATAATGCTTTTAATGGTACTTGTTATAGCAGTTTCTACAGGTACTATAGCCATGATATCAAGATTTACAGGGAGGAATGATAGTAAAAGTGCATCAAAAAGTGCAGGGCAAGGATTTATTTTAAGTGTTATAGCCTCCGCTTTTATGATACCAGTAGGACTTTTAACAAATGAATGGGTCCTACATCTACTAGGTGTTAATGAAAGTGTTTTTATCTTAGCTAAACAATATATGGTAATTTTCTTTTTCTCTATACCTTTCTTCTTACTAAATTTTATGGCAAAATCCATTTTTCAAGGTGCAGGAGATACAAAAACTCCATTAATAATTGATATAATTATGAATATTGTTAATGTTTTTGGAAACTTTATTTTTATATTTGGATTTTGGATTATACCACCTATGGGGGTTCAAGGTGCTGCATTAGGAACTTTTTTAGCTAGATTTGTTGGAACAATATTAGGTTGGATTGCGTTAACTAGTGGCAGATTCATAATAAAAGTTGAAGTAAAGGATATGCTAAAGCCAAGTTTTCATATAAGTAGTCAAATATTAAAAATAGGTATACCTGCTGCTTTTCAAGGTTTGTCAAGAAACATCAGCAGATTTTTAATTTTTGCAATATTAGCTAGAACTATAACAGCAAAAGCTTCCGTTCCGGCCTATGTTATTGGAACCAATCTAAATCAATATTCATTAATGCCAGGACTGGCAATAGGAACTGCTGCAGCAACTCTTTCTGGCATTAATCTTGGTGGAGATAAATTGAGAAGAGCAACAGAGAATGCTAAAGTCTGTGCAGTATTAGGTGCTGCTTTGATGGGGATTTTAGCGCTAATATTTATTATATTCTCCACTCCTTTCATAGAATTTTTTCTAGATGAATATAACCCAGATGTTGTAACTATAGGAAAGAGTTTTTTGATTATTATAGGACTCTCTGAACCCCTACACGGAGTAACTATATCATTATCTAGAACTATGCAGGGGGCAGGATATACAAAATATCCTTTCATTATAACCTTTGTTTCTTGGCTTGTAATAAGGATACCTTTAGCATATGTATTGGCTTTTGTTTTTAATCTCCAATCAACAGGGGTATGGATAGCAATAAGCTTTTCAACTATATTATCATCAGTTTTAAGCTATATTGTATTTAGGAGGGGAAAATGGAAGCATGTAGAAATTAATAGAGTTAAAAATAGTAAGTCAATTTAAATATTAAAATTAAGATGTATAAATTAAAAAAATTACTAAATTCTATTAAATCTCATGACATACATTTTGAGAAATAAAACTTGATTTAGTGAAGATGCTAAATTTTCAATGGATTTTTCTAAAAATTTTATAGAAACTTATCACATTTTTTCAATATAGTCTTATCAATAGATAGGGCTATTTTTTAATTTACAAAAAAATTATAACCTACTGACTATAAAAAAAATATTCTTAGAAAAAAACTTCATATAGAATTAAACGTATAAAATTTTTTTATTTGTGGTAAAAATATAAAAGAAGTGATTATATAAATGGGAGGTATGCAATAAGTGAGTAGAATTAGAAACTTATATTCAAAATCATTAAAAAGATTAA
>CAZNLP010000134.1:0-5442 GCA_964574015.1 uncultured Clostridia bacterium
TATTTATTAAGTAATGAAGGTATGAAAGGCTTCATTTCTTTTACTCTTTTTTCGTATTCTTTTTTAGATATTGATTCATAAGGCAGTAAATCGTAGAAGTTGTCATCTAAAGATAGGAATGTAAGGGCTACTACCTCATCCCAGTTATTCCATACCCATTCTTCTACCTGTTCCCATTCTTCGTCTCTTACGTGTACTGTTATAGAGCAGTTGTGATCTACATAGTTTTCCATAAATAACTTGTAGTTTTCAAGCTGTTCTAAAGCTGAAACATCATACTTAGTCTTACCGTTAGGAGATTTAACTGGAAATTCTATAACCTTAGTAGTACAAGTTTTTTCATCCTGTCCTACTTCTGGATGTATAGGATATTCAAGTTCTTCACAAACCTTTACCAATGGGTCACTTGCATTTATTCTTACTCTTCTTAAATAGTACTCTGAGTGAGAGTAGTGTACTACACTTGATACTGTAGGTAGTTGAGATAGTGTTCCTTCAGGCTTTACTGTAGTTACAAGTAGCGGTTTGCCTTCTCCAAGTTCATCTGCGTATTTGTCTGCTTCTTCTCTTGCTACTTTTCTTAGTTTTCTAAGAACTCTTGCCTGCTCCTTGTGATTAAGATTTACTGCATTAACCATATCCTGCCATCCAGTTAATGAGCATCCCGTCAGCTTATCTCTCTGCTGTACAGCATCCCAATCTGGTATTTCAAGTTCTACTGATGTCATTCTATATGCTGCTCTTACAGACAATCTCTGTGCCTGCACTAGGCCGTCGTAATCAAGAGTACCATCTTCTTTTACAAAGGCATAAACATTTATTGTAGTAAGATTGCATAAACCGTTTTTATCAAGGAGTATTTCTCCACAAGGATTAACTCCGTTCATATTATCTCTACGTTTTTTTCCGGCTTCTTCATTTACCCATCCAGGTTCTCCTGAATATCTCATTTGTTCTATCTGCCAGTGAAGTTGCTCTCTTGATGGTTTTTTTCTGTAGTAAATTGAGTTGTTGCTCATCTGTCTGTGAACTATTTCTTTATCAACAATCCACTGCCCGTCAATCTGCTTATAGAGTTTGCTTTTTGCTTCTATAGCTTCTCTATCATCAACGTCAACAAGTACTATTTCTGCAGTTCTTCTTACACCACCAACTACTACATTTTCACCTATTATATTAGCTACATCAAGACAATCTATTGGTCTTAATTTAATTCTCTTTTTATCTTCAATAGCACCTCTTTTCTTAAGAACTTTATCGCTTTTTATAAACATATTCTTAAGACTTGTATGTCCGCTTGCTGTACCTCCAAAGGTTTTTAATCTTTCACCTTTTGGTCTTACATTATCGTAGTTTATTATTATAGTCTTTATATTTCTATATTCATTACTGTACAATATCTCTAAGAAGTGACCTAAAGATTGAACCCAACCTTCTTTACTATCTCCCACGATTATTTTAACAGTATTGTTGTGTTGGAATTCTATACTTGTGTTATCTTCTCTTTCATCCATTTCTACAGGAGTATAATCTTCATGAATAATTTCAAAATCCGTTCTTATTTTTGGTAGTTGAGCTACATCGTCTTTAAGTATCCTTACTCCAACTCCCGAGCCTATCATAAGTAGATAGAATAAGTCTCTGAAGGATTTGAATCTATCTATTACTGTAAAGGCACAGTTGTAATTCGCCATTGGATAATTTTTTGCTACAGGAGTTCCTCCAACCCAAAAAGTTCTACCTGACAAAAATTGTCTTAAATTAAAAATATTATCGTATAATTCCTCTGCCTCGCTTTTGGTAGTTGGAACCAGACTGCAGTTGTATTCAACAGCTCTTTTTGCTGTTTCCCACCAATACTCTCTTCTTCTTTCCTCCGGCAGCCATCTTGAGTAGGTTCTATAGTACACAAAGTTACCCAGCTGCTTCATAGGTGTATCCTTGTGTTTGTATTTGCTTAGAAACTCTTCTGTTAAGAGTTTTCCATCTCTTCTTTTTCGTGCATTTCTAGATTTATCCCTTTCATATCTGTATAAGATATATCTTTTAGCTACATCCTTTCTGGGACTTGCCATCAGTTTATCTTCTACTATATCCTGTATTTCCTCAACAGGTGTTGGGCTTTCTCTTTTAGATACTATTTCGAATATTTCTTGGGCAATTCCTTTTGCTATTTCTTCATTTGGACCTTCTTTTGTTTCTTTCATTGCTTTTATTATTGCATTTTCTATTTTTTCCCCCTGAAAATCAACAATATCTCCAGTTCTTTTAATAATTTTTGCCACCTGTGCACCTCCTATATATTGTGTTAAAGTTTAAAAAATAAAATATAGTGACACAATATATTGTATCACTATATTAATGAATGTCAAATTTCTAAAATGTTTTTCTAAAAGTCTCAATCCTTTGATTTTTCAACATTTTAGTTTTTTTGATTTGTATTGTATTTTGTATATTCCTACCATTTCAACTACTGTAAATAATGTAAAAAAATATTGTATTTATCCTAACCAATTTATTAAATTCTTTGTTTTATAAAAGCATGGGTTCTTCATAAAGTCATCTTCATACTTTGAAGAACACATCATAGGATGCCTGCTTACATACTGTTTGCCAGATTTTATGTATTTTTTTCTACTTTCTGCATGTTTACCCCATAGAAAATATTTTATGTCTTTATTTTTTTCTGATATATATTCTAATAAATTTTGATTGAACTCCTCCCAGATATTCTTATGGCTTCCAGGATTTCCTGCTTCAACCGAAAGATATGTATTTAACAGCAGTACTCCCTGATTTTCCCAACTTTTAAATAGTTCATCTGGAGGTAGTATATTAAACTCTCCATTTTTTATCTCTTTTTGTATTTCGGAAAATTTCTTTATATCTTTATATTCCAAATATCCTCTATATACCTTGTGTATAGACCGGACAATATTTTTCAATGATACCTGTCTAAATTTTTCATGCCATGAATGTAAGTCTCCTACTTCAAAGGCTCTTCCCGTTGCCCTTCCTTTTTCAGGATAAGGATCCTGTCCTAGTATAAGAACTTTTATATCATTTAAATCCTGTTGTAAAAATCTAAGAACATTTTTAGGCTCCGGATTTATATTATCTCCTATTTTTTCTTCTATTTCAAGGATTAACTTGTTATTTTTATTTAAAAAATCATTCCAACTGTTGTGATAATCATTTGGTATTAATTTCATTAACTACTCCTTAATTCTTTTAGGGTTTCAGATATAAGCTTTAGATCCTCCCAAGCATCCTTCTTGGCATTAGGGTTTCTAAGTAGATAGGCTGGATGATAGGTAGGCAGAAACTTTATATTTCCTTTTTCTACAATTTTACCACGATCTTTTGTTATTTTTATGTTTTTATCTATTAATACTTTTGCGGACACTGACCCCAAGGATACTATTATCTTTGGTTGAATAATCTTAACCTGCCATCTTAAATAAGGTAGACATTTTTCTATTTCAGATTCCTGTGGGTTTCTATTGTCGGGAGGTCTGCACTTTACAATATTAGTAATATAAACTTCTTTTCTATTTAAGTTAATAGCTTTTAGCATTTTATCTAAAAGCTGTCCAGCTCTTCCAACAAAGGGTTTACCCTGTTTATCTTCATTAAATCCTGGACCTTCTCCAACTATTAAAATATCTGCCTTTGGATTTCCATCACCAAATACTACTTCATTTCTATTTTCATGAAGTCTACATTTTTTGCAGTTTTTACATATTTTTTCTAAATCTTTTAATGAATACATAAAAAAACTCCTTTGACCTAATGTAAATATTATATCATAAGGAGTTTTATTATTATAGTTTATGCTAAGTAAATTTAAACGAAAGTTCCCTTAAGTGCTAAATATTGATCAAAGACCAATCTGCTTGCTCTGGAGCCGTATATGTAAGATTCATGTTCGCTATAGTAAAGAGGGTCTTTAAACTTTTTCGTGAATATCACTAGGACATAGCTTCCATAGGGAGTATAAATTATACCTCCGTCGTTTCTAGAAGCATCCATGCTTCCGCTCTTTGATGCTACATAAACCAGTTCTTCATCCCCTGTATCTTCTGAATCCAGATAATACTGAGGAAAGTTTTTAGTAAGCATAGTATTGTAATGCTGGTTTTTAAATATTTCAAGCATCCTTCTTGATATTTCCTTACTCCACAGTTCTTCTTTATAAAGCATTTCAAAAAAAGTTCCGTAGTCCTTTGGACTTGTTGTTCCTAATTTTTCGTATTTATCAAAATTTATTTTGTTATGAAGAGTAGTGCTTGAAAAGCCAAGTTCTCTACAGGTTTTGTTTATATTATCTATGCCTAAAAAGTCTATTAATGTATTTGTTGCTATATTATCACTTACAACTATCATTAATTTTACAAAATTTTCAGCAGTCATCTCTACTCCGAAATCTAAATCCCTCAAAATACCGCTTCCCGTAATATAGTTGTCTTCTGTGTACTTTAATATTCTATTAGGGTCTATTTTTTTCTCGTAGACCTGTCTGTAAAATTCATTAAGTATAAAGACTTTTATACAGCTTCCTGCTTCAAACCTTTCATTTGAGTTAACATTTATAACGTTCCCTTTAAAGTCATTTGCATAAAAACTAACTTTACCACTAAAACTAACTACTTCAGCTTTTAATCTCGCCTCCAAAGATAATTTGTCCATCTATACCTCCAATTATTCTATAATCTCAGGATAGTGACAGGCTACATAATGTCCTTCCTTAAGCTCCCTAAGTTCTGGTTCTACTACACTGCACTTTTCTCTTGCTAAGGGACATCTCGTATGGAATCTACACCCACTTGGCATATTCATAGGTGAAGGAGTTTCTCCTTCCAGCACGATTTTCTTTCTTTTTCTTTTAGATCCTACAACTGCAAGTACACTAGTTAAGGCCTGAGAGTATGGATGTCTACAGGCTCCGGCTATAAGATCTGCTGTCCCCAACTCTACGATTTTACCTAGATACATTATAGCTATTCTATCGGATATCAACCAGGCTAAGGATAAATCATGAGTAATAAATAAAAAAGATATATCTTTTTTTTCCTTCATTTCTACAAAAAGTTTTAATATATCCGCTCTAACTGACGCATCCAACATAGATACAGGTTCGTCAGCTACAATAAAATCTGGAGACATAATAAAGCAGGTAGCTATAGATACTCTCTGTCTCTGTCCTCCACTAAGCTCATGGGGATATCTATATAGAAAGTCTCTTCCTGGTTTTAACCCCGCAAACTCTAAGGATTCAACTACCCTATCTATTTTTTCTTCTTCTGATAATTTAGCACTTGTAAGTTGAAGAGGTTCAGCGACTATATCTATTACCATAAACCTTGGATTTAAGGATTGATAAGGATCTTGAAAAATCATCTGTGCTCTTTTTCTAAATTTTTCCATAAATTCTTTGTCTTT
>CAZNLP010000135.1:0-5439 GCA_964574015.1 uncultured Clostridia bacterium
GGTATTATAAGTACATTAATACCATTTTCCATGCAGAACTGCTGCATAAATTTATTAGCCAGTAAGACAATGTCTTCTTTTCTTTCTCTCAAAGGTTTTAAATCAACTTGAAATGTATTTAATCTATAATACAGATCTTTTCTAAAACTCTCTGTACTAACTAAGTCTTTTATATCTTTATTTGTAGCTGATATAATTCTAACATTTAGTTTTATAGGAGTATTGCTTCCAATTCTAGTGACATATCCTTCTTCAAGTATTCTTAAAATTTTAGGTTGCATATTAAGGGGCATATCTCCAATTTCATCTAAGAAAATTGTTCCATTATTAGCTTCTTCAAATTTCCCAGGCTTTCCCTCTTTACGAGCTCCTGTAAATGCTCCTCTGTCGTATCCGAATAATTCACTCTCAAAAAGTTCCTTTGGTATTGCACTACAGTTCACTGCTACAAACTTACCTTCTAATTCACTTTCGTTGTGAATAGCTTTAGCAAATAATTCCTTCCCGGTTCCGCTTTCACCTCTTAAAAGAATATTTATCTTTGTTTTAGATATATTTTTGCATATATTGATTGTTTTAATAAACTCAGGATTATTAGTTATTATATTTGAAAAGCTAGAACCTGTTACACCATAATTCTTATACTGCTTTTCCAGTTTTTCAAGATTTGTTTGAGTTTTTGTTAGTAGTTCACTAAGTTTAACATATTCTGTCACATCTCTATCTCTTGCAAGTCCTCCAATAAGCTTATTCTCCTGATTATATATTGGCACAGCACTTATAACCGTAAAACTGTCTTTTCTAGGACTATTATAAATATTATGAAAAGCTTTTTCATTTTCTATTACTTTTGGCAAAAGAGAACTAGGAAAGAATTCTCTTATATCTTTCCCTATTATTTCATCTCTTTTAACTCCAAAATAGTTTTCAGAGGTTTTATTCCAAAAAATTGTTTTGCAGTTTGTATCAACAATTGTAATCGCATCTGGTATATTGTCCAGTATAAATTCAAAGATTTCATTATCATACTCTTCAAAATTGAATTCTTCTCTCATTTTTACCTCTTTCTGCTGTTTAGTTATTTTTTCCAGCTACTTTTTTGAGATACAATTCTATTAAATTTAAGGAGATTCTTTTTGTTCTCTTTTAGTATAAAATAACCATGTCTTAAGAATTGGAATCTTTCTCCAACTTCTCTTTCAGTCATATTTTTCTCTAGTTTACAATTTTTTAAAACAACTTTAGAATTTTCATTGAATTTTTCTAAAAAATTATCTTTATTGTAGTCGTCATCTATCATCAGGTAATCAAATAGTGCAGCTTCTGCATCAACAGATTCTTCAGCGTGAACCCAGTGGATTGTGCTTTTTACTTTTCTTTTTTTAAATCCTGACCCGCTTTTTGTTTCAGGATCATAAGTACAGTAAATTTCTGTTACATTCCCATCGTCATCTGTTTTATAATCGTTGCATTTAACAAAATAAGCATGTCTCAATCTAACTTCATTGCCGGGAAATAATCTATAATATTTTTTAGACGGATCTATCATAAAGTCATCTCTTTCAATGTAAACTTCTCTTCCAAAAGGAATCATTCTATTCCCTAATTCTTTATTTTTGGGATTATTCGTTGCTTCAACCATTTCAACTTCATTTTCCGGATAGTTTGTTATTATCAATTTAATTGGATCGAGAACCGCCATAGTTCTGTGCTCTGACAGTTTTAAGTCTTCTCTTATAGAATGTTCAAGCATTGCGATATCAACTTCACTCTGAGCTTTTGAAACTCCTATTTCGTTGCAAAATTTAGCTAAAGATTCAGGTGTGTAACCTCTATTTCTATAACCTGATACAGTAGGCATTCGTGGGTCGTCCCAACCTTCCACATAATTTTTTTCTACCATTTCTTTTAAATATCTTTTTCCCATCATAGTATTTGATAGGTATAACTTTGCAAATTCTATCTGTTTAGGTGGTTCATCTTTAAAGTCATCAAGATTATTCAATATCCATTCATATAAAGGTCTGTGATCTTCAAATTCAAGAGTACATAAAGAATGAGTTATATCTTCAATTCCATCCTGTATAGGATGTGCAAAATCATACATAGGGTATATACACCATTCATCCTTTGTGTTGTGATGTTCTTCGTGAAGTATTCTATATATAACAGGATCTCTCATATTTAGATTAGGGCTTTTCATATCAATTTTTGCTCTTAATACCATTTCCCCATCTTCATATTTTCCTTCCTTCATATCATTAAATAGCTTTATGCTTTCTTCTACCGGTCTATCTCTATAAGGACTATTTTGCCCTGGTACTTTTAAAGTTCCTCTATAATCTTTGATTTCGTCGGCACTTAGCTCATCTATGTAGGCCAGTCCTTTGTTTATTAGTTCTACAGCATATTCATATGTTTGTTTAAAATAATTAGATGCATAGTAAACTTTGCCGTCCCAATTTGGACATAGCCATTTTACATCTTCTATTATTGAGTTAACATATTCTTCATCTTCTTTTAAAGGATTTGTATCGTCGAATCTTAAATTAAAAATACCATCGTATTTTTCAGCAATACCGTAGTTTAATAATATAGATTTAACATGTCCTAAATGCAAGTACCCATTTGGTTCCGGCGGAAATCTTGTATGGATTTTTCTGCTATAATTGTTATTTTTAATATCTTCATTAATTATTTTCTCTATAAAGTTGGTAGCTTCTTTAGTTTTATTCATATTATTCCTCCTATTTTTCTAATAAAATAATATTAGCATATATATTAAATCTTTTCAATTTTATAATTTTCATTAGCGCATTTTGTTTACATTTCGTAATAAAGGTGTTATTATATTGTAAATATTTTCAGAGGAGGTTCTTATGAGTAAAATAGGGATTATTGGTGCCGGCAACGTTTCAAGAGCAATGCTCACTGGTATGTCTAAAAGCAAATATGATTTAGAAATGGTTTATATAAATTCAAAAAGTCAAGAATCAAAGGAAAGACTGGCTTTAGATTTAATGATTAAATGCGCTAAAAACAATATTGATTTAGTGAAGAAATCTAAGTATATAATTTTTGCTCTTAAGTCAAAAAATTACAGCGAGGTAATTGAAGAAATTAAAGATTATATTGATGTAGATAATCATATCTTCATTAGTTTAGCGCCAGGCTATACTATTGGTGAATTTAAAGAAAAGACAGGATATGAAAATTTAAAGGTTGTCAGAGCAATGCCTAACATACCTTCTTATGTTGCAGAAGGGATGACCTGTTTGAGTTTTTCTGAAGGTGATTTTTCCGAAAAAAACAAGCAGGAAGTTATAGATATATTTGAATATTTCAGTGAAGTTGAAGTTTTAGAAGAAGATTATATGGATACAGCAGTCTCTATATCTGCTAGTTCTCCTGCTTACGTATACGTAATGATTGAAGCTATGGGAGATGCTGGAGTTTTGACAGGTATGCCTAGAAAACAGTCCTATAAACTTGCAGCACAGGCCGTTATAGGAGCTGCAAAGATGGTAAAGGAGTTAGATCTTCATCCGGGAGAACTCAAGGATGCAGTATGCTCTCCAGGTGGTACTACTATTGAGGCTATTAAGGTTTTAGAAAAAAGAGGCTTTAGAAGTGCTTTAATAGAATCAATGCTCGCATGTTATAACAAGTCTAAGCTTCTACAAAAGTAATTTATTTTATTATTAGAAAATAAATGATAGGGATAAAAATTGAAGGCAGCATGTTTCCAATTCTTATCCTTTCTTTTATTAAGAAATTAAGTCCTATAGCTAAAATCAAAAGCCCTCCTATAGCAGACATTTCATTAACAACTGCATCTGTTAGTACATTTTTTGCCAATCCTGCTATCATAACTATAGTCCCTTGATAAACAAAAACAGATATACTTGAAAATAATACACCTATACCCAGCGATGCGGCTAAAGCTATGGACATAATTCCGTCGAGAAAAGATTTAGCAAATAATATGTCGTGTTTGTTTAATAATCCACCTTCTATAGCTCCTACTATTGCCATAGATCCAGTACAGTATATCAAAGTTGCTGCAACAAAGCCCTGGGATATATTTCCTTTAAGATTTGATAGCTTCCCTTCGATAAAATTTCCGGCTCTATCTAATTTATCTTCTATATCTAAAAGTTCTCCTATTAAACTTCCAATAAATAAGCTCACAATCAAAAGTAGAACATTATTTACTTCCAGAGCCATTTGGAAGCCTATTAAAATAACTGCTAAGCTTATTGCTTTTATTATGGTATCACTGTATCTTTCAGGTATAAATTTTTTGAAAAAGAATCCTATTAATGCTCCAGCTACGACTGCTATTGTATTTACTATAGTTCCTAACATATTTTAGTTCCTCTCATTCTTCTGTAATATTATAACGCTATCTAAATAATTATAATAACTAGTTTATATATTTTTTATACTATTTTCAACAGGTAATTTATTTTTTAGTCAAACTTACAATGTATTTTCTTTTTCTCGGTCCATCAAATTCACAAAAATATATGCCCTGCCATGTTCCAAGTAGTAATTCATTGTTTTCATAAGGTATATCTACAGAAGACCCCATCATACTTGCTTTTATATGAGCGTGGGAATTACCTTCTGAATGCTTATAATTATGATTTTTAGGAACTATAATATTTAACTCTTTTAATATATCTTGTTTAACATTCGGATCAGCGTTTTCGTTGATTGTTATGCCTGCCGTTGTATGAGGAATAAATATCTTAACAGATCCGTTTTTTATATCTGATTTTTTAACTATGTCTTTAACTTTGCTGGTTATATCTATAAGTTCATCTTCTCTATTTGTTTTTAATTCTATATACATAAAAACCTCCCTTTTTTATATAATAAAAAACCATTCACCTGAATGGCCTTTAGTAATTGAAATCTTAATTTGGTGCCGAAGGTGGGACTCGAACCCACACGGGTTTGACCCCAACGGATTTTGAGTCCGTCACGTCTGCCAATTCCATCACTTCGGCTTATAAGTCTATTAGATATTAGCATATTTTAAAACTAAAATCAAGATTTCTTTTTATTTATTCCTGCCTCTTCTCATGCGGCCTCTATAGCAGGGTTCACATTCTATGTTTTTTTCACATAAAATATAATCTCCACCTTCTATTACCAGTGTCTTTCCATTTACTATACAGTCTGCTATTTTTCTCTTAACTTCTATGTATGACCTTTGTATAGTTGATCTTGCTACTCCCATCCTTTCAGCACATTCAGTTTGATCCAAACCTTCAAGATCAATTAATCTTACTATTTCATGTTCTTCTACAGTAATATTAATAATTTCATTTCTTTGTAATTCGGTTTTGCTAAGTGGTCCAAAAGACTTTGTATTTGGCAATCCACATACTCTTCTTCTTTTTCTTGGTCTTGACATTTCTTCACCTCTTA
>CAZNLP010000136.1:0-5425 GCA_964574015.1 uncultured Clostridia bacterium
AATATTTACACAAGAATAATTCTAACATAAGCCAGTTAGCTTAT
Source organism: uncultured Clostridia bacterium (assembly GCA_964574015.1). GTDB lineage: Bacteria > Bacillota > Clostridia > Tissierellales > Dethiosulfatibacteraceae > UBA8670. The sequence goes on from CAZNLP010000136.1 coordinate 45, forward strand.
CAAACACTCTTATACCTGTTCTTCCTAAATAAAAATGAGACTTTTTTAACAAAGTCTCATTTACTCTTACTCTTATACTTGTTAAACAAGGAAATTGCAAAATAAAAAACTGCTAATCCAACTGTTATATATATGTAATGACTGTAGTTATTAACTGGACACATTCCTTCCGGAACACTTTTGTTCAAGGTATAAATTTTATATAGTGTAAAACCAGCAAAGGCTATAGTAATATAAAATAATGCATCTTCGAATTTTTTCATGTCTCTAACACCTCTTTTTATGTATTTAAATATTTCTAAAAACTTATTGTCTAAAATTATATGCCCTATAAGGGTATCTGTAAAGAACTTTAAGTATAATTTTTCTAAATCTGGATAAATATGTAATAGCTTAAATTATATTACTTAATTTTTCTATGTCTAAAATTTTTATTGAAGACCTGTGATAATCAATTAAACCTTCTTCCTTCATATTTGACATTTCTCTTGAGAGGGAAGGTCTTGTAACATTTAAGTAATCCGAAAGCTCATTTCTATTCATATCAAGCATGAAGCTTTTCGCATTATTCTTTTTATACTGATCAAGCAGGTAGTAGGCTATTTTTTGTTTTATACTTTTAACCGAAAGATACTCTATAGTTTTGTTTAAATTTATTGCTTTTTTTGAAATTATTTTTATCATATTAAGTGTCAGAATTCTATGCCCTCTGCATAGATTTGTACATGTATTAGTTATTTGTTCCGGAGGCAAAAACATTACAGTTGAATTCTTAACAACCTGGACCTGGGCAGGCCACTTCCTTTTCTCTGAAAAGGCGGCTATTTCTCCAAAAAGATGTCCTGGTTCTACAGGTTTTAATAAAACTCTGCTACCATCAAATTTTTCTTTATACAACATTAGTTTACCTTTAAGAAGGATGCCAAAACTTTTAATATCTTCACCTTCAAGAGCAATAATTTCATTTTTTTTAAATTCTTTTATTAAGGGTCTTAAACACATAAACATATTTTCGATTTCAGCTTGAGTAATATCTTCAAACAAAGCAACTTTTGTTAAATCATCGTACCAATTTTGATACATTTTTAACTCACTCTCCTTTTCGTAACATTTGTTACAGATTAACTTGTGTTATTATACTATACTAAGTTTAAATTAACAAGATTTTTTAAATAACATAGAGAGGTGAATAAATTGATAGAAAAAGATTTTAATTACAGTGACGGAGACAGTAAACTAATAGAAAAAATAATAAGCGATGGTAATGTAGATTTAAACCATATGATTTTTCCAAAAGGTGATGGTCTTCCTGTACATAATGCAAATTCAAACGTTTATATGGTAGTTATTAGAGGTCAGTTGACATTACAATTAGATGACCAAGAACCTCATAAATACAAAAAAGGTAAAATAATAAATATTCCATACAGCACTAAAATGGATGTTGGAAACAAGGATGAAGAAGTTTTAGAAATGTTCGTCATAAAAGCCCCAAGTCCATTTAATTATAAAAAATAAAAATATTAGGAGGTAAATTTTAATGAATATGTTTTGTTATCAGTGTCAAGAAGCAGCTAAAAACGAAGGCTGTACAGTAGTAGGTGTTTGCGGTAAGAAAGATGATGTCGCAAATATTCAAGATTTATTAATCTACACTACTAAAGGAATTTCACAAATAGTAAAAAAAGGTGATGTAGACGTTAATACTCTAGATGAATTAAACCATGAAATGCTTACTAGTTTATTTATGACCATAACTAACTCTAATTTTGATAGAGAAGCTATTGAAAATCAAATCAAAAAAATGCTTTCTCTTAGAGATGATTTACTTAAAAATTTAGATTTAGATGGATTGCATGATTCTGCAACCTTCCAAGTATCTACAAGTGAGGAAATGGAATCGAAAGCTAATAGTGATAAAGTAGGAGTATTAGCAACTGAAAATGTTGATGTGCGTTCTTTAAGAGAACTTATAACATACGGTCTTAAAGGTTTAGCTGCTTATGCTGAGCATGCAGTTAATATTGGAAAAGAAGATGGTGAAATCTATAACTTTGTATACGAAGCTTTAGCTGCTACCTTAGATGATAGCCTGTCAGCTGATGATCTTACGGCACTTACTCTTAAGACTGGTGAATACGGTGTTAAGGCTATGGCCTTACTAGATGAAGCAAATACTTCAAAATACGGAAATCCAGAAATTACAGAAGTAAATATAGGCGTTAGAAACAATCCTGCTATCTTAATATCAGGACATGACTTAGTAGATTTAGAAGAATTATTAGAACAAACAAAAGGAACTGGCGTAGATGTTTATACCCACGGAGAAATGCTGCCGGGACACTACTACCCAGCCTTTAAAAAGTACGAAAATTTCGTAGGAAACTACGGTGGTTCTTGGTGGAAACAAATTACTGAATTTGAAACATTTAACGGACCAATACTATTTACTACTAACTGTATAGTACCGCCGAAATCTGATGAAGTTAAAAGTAGAATTTACACTACAGGAGCAGCAGGATTCCCGGGATGTGACCACATAGTTCCTGATGAAAAGGGTAAAAAAGACTTCTCTAAAATTATTGAACAAGCAAAAACTTTAGATTCTCCAAAAGAAATAGAAACTGGTAAAATTGTTGGTGGATTTGCTCATAATCAAGTAGTAGAGTTAGCAGACAAAGTTGTTGATGCAGTTAAATCTGGAGCTATTAAAAAGTTCTTTGTTATGGCAGGTTGCGACGGTAGAATGAAGTCAAGAGAATACTACACAGAATTCGCAGAGCAGCTTCCAGAGGACACAGTTATATTAACAGCAGGATGTGCAAAGTACAGATACAATAAACTTGATTTAGGAGATATAGGTGGAATACCTAGAGTATTAGATGCAGGTCAATGTAATGATTCTTACTCGTTAGCTGTTATAGCACTCAAGCTAAAAGAAATCTTCGAATTAAATGATATAAATGATCTTCCTATTGCTTACAATATAGCATGGTATGAGCAAAAAGCTGTCATAGTTCTTTTAGCCTTACTATCACTAGGTGTTAAAAATATACACTTAGGACCAACACTTCCAGCATTCCTTTCAGAGAATGTAGCAAATGTATTAGTTGATAAATTTGGTATAGCTGGAATAGGAACAGTAGAAGACGACTTAGAACTATTTTTAGGGTAATATGAACTTTAACATAAAAGAACAAAAAATAGCTGAGATTTTTAAAATCTCAGCTATTTTTTAATCCCATAATAAAAAGATTGTAAATATGGTTTTAGAAAAAGCATTATTTTTATACAGCTTTTTTTAATTTACAATCTTAAATGTTTTTACTATTATAGAATTAATTTATAAGAATTTTCGTAATGATTTTTTATTTCTTCAATTGATTTTTCCAAATTTTCTTCACTCAATACATCTACTAGTCTTTGATGTTTTTTAGGAATTCTTTCTATAATACCTTCATCCTTGTTCACTACAGTAAGATACATAGCATAGTAATTGGATTTCATACTATTCCATAACGTGTAAAGTTTCTCATTCTCAGTATTTAATACGATCTGCTTATGAATTTCATAATCCGTATTAATTATGCTTTCAATATCTCTCTCTTCAACATACTTTTTAACGTCATCAGCTAATTTCTGCATTTTGTTTAAGTATTCTTTTTTGATAACTCCATTTGTTAAATCAATAGAAAGTCTTTCTAAATTGCTAAGAATTAGATACATTTCTCTAAGTTCTTTTTCGCTAAGAACTTTAACAATACATCCTATATTCTTCTTATACTCTAAAAGTCCTTCATCTTCCAATCTTCTTACTGCTTCTCTGACGGGACCTCTACTTATATCAAATTTTTTAGCAATATCTAATTCAACTATTCTATCTCCCGGTTTTAATTCCCTCAGAATTATTTTAGTGCGAAGATATTCTAATATTTCTTCTTTTAATGTTTTTCCTTCTCTTCTTTCTCTGTTCATTATTACACCTACTTCTTTGATTTTTTTTATTTGTAGTGTTATAGTATTCTCATTAAGTATTCTTAACAATTATATATTATATTTACTAATTTTTCAATAACTAACTTAAGGAGGTCCCACATGGACAATATTTTAGAAAGGTTTTTAAGATATGTAAAAATAGATACTCAGTCAGATGAAGAATCTAAAGCTAATCCAAGTACAGAAAAGCAATTTGATTTAGGGAGAATGCTGGAAAAAGAACTTAAAGAAATAGGCTTCCAAAATGTTGAATTGGATGAAAACTGTAATCTTTGGGCTGAAATAAAATCTAATACAAAAAAAGATATTCCAACTATAGGATTTATAGCCCATATGGATACTGCTACGGAAATCTCCGGCAAAAATGTTAATCCTCAAGTAATCGAAAATTATAATGGAAGAGACATTATACTAAATAAAGAAAAGGATGTTATTCTTAGTACAGATGATTTTCCAGAATTAAAAAATTATAAGGGTCAAACTCTTATAACTACAGATGGGAAAACCCTTTTAGGCGCAGATAATAAAGCAGGTATAGCTGAAATTATATCCGCATTAGAATATTTTATTAAAAATCCTGAAGTCAAACATGGTACAATAAAAATTGCTTTCACGCCAGACGAAGAAGTAGGCAGAGGAACTGAAACTTTTGACGTTGAAAGGTTCGGAGCTGATTTTGCATATACAGTAGATGGCGGAGAAATCGGAGGTTTGGAATATGAAACCTTTAATGCTGCAAAAGCTAAATTGACAATTAAAGGCAAAAATGTCCACCCAGGTTCTGCTAAAAATACTATGGTAAACTCTTTAAGAATAGGTTTTGAATTTAATAATCTTCTTCCTGAAAATGAAAAACCTGAATATACTGAAGATTATGAAGGTTTTTATCATCTACTGGAGACTAAAGGTGCCGTTGAAGAAACTGTAATGAAGTATATTATTCGAGATCATGATATGGAAAAATTCGAAAACAAAAAAGAACTTTTTGAAAAAACTGTTGAATATTTAAATTATAAATACAAGAATAGAATCACATTAAAAATGGAAGACCAGTATTATAACATGAGCGAAAAAATTGAGCCTGTATATCATATTGTTGAAACTGCAAAAAAAGCCATGGAAGACTTAGGAATCGAACCTATAATAAATCCTGTAAGAGGTGGTACTGATGGTGCCAGATTATCATATATTGGTCTACCAACGCCAAATATTTTTACCGGAGGTCACAATTTTCACGGTAAATATGAATACATACCTTTAGAATCAATGGAGAAGGCTGTTCTTGTTATAAGAAAAATTGTGGAGTTGTACTCTTAGAGTGGATAGAGATCTGTCATCTTATGGTATCTGAAGCTTTCTAAAGGATCTAAACCCTAAGATACTTC
>CAZNLP010000137.1:0-1170 GCA_964574015.1 uncultured Clostridia bacterium
TAGAAAAAATAATATATGATGTATTTAACTCTTTAGAAAAAAACAATTTTGAAACGCTTGGTAGACCTGATGAAAAAATGTGGGAGGAACCTTTAATTGGAATAGCTTCTGGAGAAGATAAATACTACAGCTTTTTAAAAGAACACATCGGAGAATTTCACTGGAGTCCTGAGGAAGCTTTTAAACTAAAATATAAAAATAATGTTAAAAGTAAAAATTTGAAAGTTATATCTCTTGCTTTTCCTCAAACAAGGGTAACTAAAAGAACTCAAAAGAATGCAGTTAATTGCCCATCAAAAGAGTGGATTGTAACTCGAGGAGAATGGGAACCCTTAATGAAAGAATTTAGCACAAAGATTGTAAAGGAATTTGAAGAAAGAGGGATAAGAATCCTTTCGATTGATATGCAGACTGAATTTTCAACTCATAAATCTGAAAAACTTGGATTAGCCTCCAACTGGTCTCACAGACATACGGGGTTTATTGCCGGTCTTGGCACCTTTGGACTCTCAGAAGGATTAATAACAAAAAAAGGTAAAGCAGTTAGAATGACATCTTTTATAGTAGAAGCACCCCTTATCCCAACAGAAAGGGAATATAAAGATCATAATGAATGGTGTCTCTATTATAAGGATGGAAGCTGTAAAGTCTGTATAAAAAGGTGTCCAATCTCAGCAATTTCAGAAGATGGACATGATAAAATATCCTGTGAAGAATACGAAGATATTTTTTATGAAAAATACTGGCCTACTGATATAGAAAAAGGAGACTATATTTTGGGATGTGGGCTTTGTCAGGTTGGAATACCCTGTCAAAATAAAAAACCTTTTAATTAGTAATTTCATCAATTAATAATTTAGTTTCTTCTTCGTCATGAAAAAAGTAGCTTAAACCATCATTTCCATATCCAGAGTAATCTATAGGCAGGGTGTGGAAATTTATTTTTTCCAAGTTTACACCAATCATTGAAGCACCTACAAGGCCTCCTTTATATACAGGCATATCAGTATCTACATAGGATAATCCTCTAATAATAACTATAGGAAGCTTAGGACCTAAAGCAGACTTTGCAGCACTTTTAAGAAAATCCTGCTGTCTTTCTATACGAGATACATCTCCACCTCCAACAGAACCGTCGTTGGACTTCCTGAATCTCAAATACTCTAAAGC
>CAZNLP010000137.1:1270-5374 GCA_964574015.1 uncultured Clostridia bacterium
TATCTTTAAAACCGTATACTGCATTAATTTTTTTCTGACCTAAGCCTTCTTTACCTTCAGTAGGATAGTAGGTATCTCTTGGAATAGATACAGCATCAACTTTATTACTGCCTGTATCAATTGATAAAAATATAATAGTATCTGTTCGGGTGCTTTCAACTCCCATAACTAAAATATTTACTCTTTCATTATATATAATATTTATAAAAATCATTATAACCAAAATGGAAATAAGAAAATAAAAAATTCTCTTCAATATTTTTTTTGACGATTTATTTTTGATGTTCTTAGAATTTGCACTCATATAATTACCTCGATATAATATTGTATAACATATGTAAGTATAGTTTCTTTATAATAAATAGTCAATTAACTCAATATAAAATATACTTAATAATTTTTTAGGAACAATTATTTATGTTCACCGTCTAATTATATAAAGATAAACTAAAAAACAGGAGGTAAGTTTAATGAAAAATAAAATTTTTAAAAGTACAATCGCAGTTCTGATTATAACAATACTTGTTTTCCCGGGATTAGCTTATGGAGATGAGGATAATTCTATAATTCCAATTAGCTTTGAGTATAACCACTGGGCTGATAAATACGTAGATAAATTAAATATGGAGTATGAAATGGATGACCTTTTCAAAGAAAAGGGTTTAGACGATAGAATTTCCACAGAAGATTTTGTTAGCTTAATTCAAAAAACATTGAAAGAAGATTTTAAATACAATGAAGAGCTGATAACTAGAGAAAAAGCGGTTTTTGAATTTACTAAAATATGGGCTGAAAAAACAGATCAAGATTTAGATAATATAGCTACTATAAAGATGATAATTTATGCTGATACAGAGGAAATTGATGCTAAATATAATCATGCGGTGACGGTAGCTTATATGAAGGATATTGCTCAAGGAAGAGGAGAGAGAATATTTGACCCGAAAGCAGAAGTAACTTACGGGGAAGCAGCTACATTAGTAGTAAACACAAATAAAGCTATTGAAAAAGAACTGGAAAATAATCAACCTGTAGTTGAAGGTGAATTTGAAACGAGAGCTGATTACGAAGTAACCAATGAAAAAGTAGTATTTAATTTTGAACTTTTTAGTCATTTTTCAGAAGACAAAGAGCTTATGTTTAGCTCAGGACAGCAGTTTGAAATCACTATAACCAACGAAAAGGGTGAAGAAGTTTACAAATTTTCTGAAGGTAAAGCTTTTACTATGGCACTAACCTATGAAACTTTAGAGCCTGGAGAGTCCATAGAATGGTCCGATGAATGGGATAGGACTGACAAAGAAGATAACTACTTGGAATCAGGAAGATATACAGCTAACATTAAAATATTAGCTAGTATGTCACCAGGACCGGTAAATGAAGAAATGGAAGAAGTAGAAGATATTGATGAATCTCAATTGACTGAGACTATAGACTTTACTTTATATAAATTGGATGAAGATGGTAAAATTACACCAGAATCAGCAGAGAGTATAATAAAAGATAGAGCTACAGAAGTAATGGAAGCTTTAAAAGTTAAAGACATAGAATCATTAATAAACTATGTTCATCCTGAGAAAGGACTGAGATTTACTCCATATACTACAGTAAATAAAGAAAGAGATGTAGTATTTGAAATTGAAGAATTAAAGAATTTTAATACAGATAAAGAATATATTTGGGGAGATTATGATGGAAAGGGAGATGAAATCAAACTTACTCCAGAAGAATACTATGAAGAATTCGTATACACTAAGGACTTTTTATCCGCAGAACAGGTAGGATACAATGAAGTGCTAAGTAGTGGAAATATGTTGGAAAATCAATTTGAAGTTTATGATAATCCAATAATTGTAGAGTATTATATTCCCGGTGAAGAGTTTGAAAATGCTTGGCAAAGCTTAAGATTAGTATTTGAAGAATACGAAGGAAATTGGATGCTTGTAGGTATAATTCACAACGAATGGACCATTTAATATTAGTAAAAAAAAAATACGATCTACTTAAAGTAGGTCGTATTTTTGTGTTTTTAAGAAGTTTATTTATTGTAAAATAGGGTAATTATAAAATATAAGAAGATTTTTATAATTTAATTTAAATTCATTATTAAGGAGATACAAACTATGAACGCTCTAACACAATTTTTAAAACTACTAAAAGATGGAAAAAAAGCCTTTAAAACCTATCCTGTTGTTATAGGGAGCGGTATAGCTTTTACGATTGTTACTATAATTAGAATACAACTTGATTGGCAGTATCAAGAACCATATAATTTTTTATTTAACTGTCTACACCTTGCTTTTGCAGTAGGAGGTGCATTTAGTTTAGCATTACTAACAGCAGAGAAAATCAAATACAACAGCAAGAAAACTTTTATTGCAGCAAATGTAATAGGAATGCTGGTGATAGGAATAACCTTTATTCTTCTCTATTTCTGGGGAGGAGTGATTTCAGAAGGAGCAAGATATACAAGGGTATCAAATATAGCTGCTGCAAGGTCATCAGTAGCTATTGGTGTTAGTTTATTAGCATTTGTCATTATAGCAAGTCATCCAAAAGAAAAATCAGATATTCCTAAATCATTCTTTATGACGGAAAAAGCTTTTACCATAGCATTAATATATGGTTTAGTTATAATGGCTGGAACAACAGGAGTAACCAGAGCAGTTCAGGGGTTATTATATAATAACATGAGCGAAAAAGTTTATATGTATTTAGTAACTATCAGCGGGTTTTTAGCATTTATTATTTTTGTTGGGTATTTTCCTGATTTTGGAAAAGATTCTGATGATGAACATAGAAAAATTGCTCAAAAACAGCCTAGATTTCTAGAAATTCTCCTTGAATATATTTTAATACCAATAGTACTTGCATTAACGTTAGTATTAATAATTTGGGCTGGAAAAACTGTATTACAAGGAATGGGAAATCCTTTTTTTATTCTTTCAAGCATAGCAGCAGCATATACATTAGGAGGATTGTGGCTTCACCTTATGATTTCCGACTATAACAGTGAATTAGCAAAATTTTACAGGAAAATATATCCTTTCTCAGCCTTGATTATATTAATATTTGAAGCATGGGCTTTGATAGTGAGACTTCAAGATACAGGACTTAAAACTCAAGAATATATCTTTGCTTTGATATGGATTGTAGCTCTTACATCAGCCATATTATTGATAATAAAAAAAGCAAAAGCCTACAAAACAATAATAATCATATTATGTATCACAGCTGTAATTTCAGTAATGCCTATAATTGGCTACAGTGACTTAACTGTAACTATGCAATTAAATAGACTTGAAAATATTTTAACAACACAGGAAATTTTAGTAAATGAAGAAATAATTCCTACAGAGAATGAACTTGAAGAAGATGTCAAAATTGATATTACAGAATCCGTTGATTTCATAGCATATTCTTCTGAAAATAAGAATTTGCCTAACTGGTTTGATAGAGATTTAGTTAAAAATACAGTATTCAAAGAAAAATTTGGATTTGAAAAAACCTGGGAATCATACGAACAACCACCGGAACAGTATATGAGTAGATATTTGACGATGCCTACAAATGCAATGAGTGTATCAGGATATGATTGGGTAATAAACTATGAATTCATGAAGGAAGAAGTAACAGAATTCGAAGGAAAAAATGGACAGTATGAAGTATATTGGAATCAAATGAGAAATGGTGGCATTTCAAAGTTCACATTAACACTAAATGAAGAATTAATTATTGAAAAAGACATGAATGATTACATGGATTTTATTGCCGATAAATATCCACCTGGGGAAAATATAGATAAACAACCATCAATAGAGGACATGACATATATAATAGAAACTAACCAAGTAGAAGTCATGCTTGAATTTAGAGAAATTGAAATAAGTGTAGATCCAAGGGAAGATAGAATTAATTACTGGTTGGGATTAGATTCAATTTACATAAGGGAAAAATAAACACAAAATTTTTATAAAAAAATCAAAAGAAGTAAAATGTATTAAAATATGATATAATGTTTATAAATAATTGATTGGAGGAAAAAGTGAAAAAAATAGCTTTAGTAGCAGATAGTACCTGTGATTTAAATAAAGAAGAAATTGA
>CAZNLP010000138.1:0-5361 GCA_964574015.1 uncultured Clostridia bacterium
TTTATTGACTGAATATTAATTTAATTATATAATTTAGTTACTGGCAAAAATAAATTTAGGAGGTATTTAAATGAGTGAAAAACTTAATCTAACAAAGTCACTAGAACTTTTTGAAGAAGGAAAGAAGCTTTCACCAGGCGGAGTTATGGGTATAAGAAGGCCTTATAATTTCGTAGAGGGTGAGTATCCTATTTATATTGAAAAGGGATACGGAGGACATATAGTAGATGTAGACGGTAACGACTATATAGATATGCTGTGTGCCTACGGACCAATTATATTAGGATACGACGAAGATGAAATTAACGAAGCTGTAAAAAACCAGATGGACAAAGGATTCTGCTTTAGTTTGGTGCAGGAAGTTCAAAACACACTAGAAAAAAGATTAATAGACTTAATTCCAAGTGCAGAAATGTGTGTTCTTGCTAAAACAGGATCAGATGTTACAAGTATAGCTGTAAGAATAGCCAGAGGATATACCGGAAAAAGCACCGTACTTAGATGCGGATATCACGGATGGCACGATTGGTGTGTTGAAAACCCAGGAGGAGTTCCTGAAGAGATTCAAAATCTGACTAAAAGTTTTGGATATGGAAATATAGAAGAATTAGAAAATCTTCTTGAAGAAAACAAGGACAATGCTGCATGTATCATCATAACTCCTGTAGGTCATCCTTTAGCTAAGCCGGTAGTTGAACCACCGGAAGGATATCTTGAAGAGGTAAGAAAATTAGCATATGAGTACAATGTTGTATTAATTTTTGACGAAATAAGAACAGGATTTAGAGTTGCTATGGGAGGAGCTCAAGAAAGATACGGAGTAACACCGGACTTATCAGTATTCGGCAAAGCTTTAGCAAACGGTTATCCAATAAGTGCCTGTGTTGGTAAAGAAGAAATTATGAAGGTAATGGAAAAAGATGTATTTATATCTTCCACTTTTTTTCCAAACAGTTTAGAAATGGTAGCAGCTCATAAGTGTCTAGATATACTCGAAAGAGAAAAAGTTGTAGATGTTATGTATGAAAGAGGTACTAAATATTTAGAAGATTTAGAAAAGATTGTTAAGAAACACGATGCACCAGTTACTGTATCCGGGATTCCACCTATGCCTTTTTTAACTTTTGATAAGGTAGACGATGATTATAAAGAAAGAAGAACCTACTTCTATACAGAAACTATAAGAAGAGGATTGTTTATACAGCCTTATCACCACTGGTATATAGCTCATAGACATACGGATGAAGATTTGCAAAAATCTTTAGATATAATCGACGAAGCTTTTACAGAAACTTTAAAAAAATATCCAGTTAATAAATAGATTCATATAAAATACACTCTGAAATAAATCAGTTCAAATTTCAGAGTGTATTTTTATATTTCTAAAGATTTTTGATATACTTCATTTCTTCTTGCATTCAATTTTTTTGATGTTAATTTTACAGCTTCTTTTTTTGAGTAACCTTCTTCTAAAAATACTTTGAGCTGTTCTTCTATACTGATTTCTTCCTTTTCTTCAATTTCACCTTCAAAACCTTTTATAACTACAACAAATTCACCTTTTACAGTACCTTTATTTAATTTTTCTATAACTTCTGAAATAGTTCCCCTTACATGTTCTTCAAATCTTTTGGTTATTTCTCTGGAGATGCTTATATTTCTATCATCGAATACTTCCAGTATATCCTTAAGAGTTTTAAGAATCCTGTGAGGTGCCTCATAAAGAATTATAGTTCTTTTTTCCTTTTTAAGTTCTCTTAATCTTTCTGTTTTTTCACCAGATTTCCTCGGTAAAAATCCTTCAAAAACAAATCTATCTGTATCAAATCCAGAAGCTACTAAAGCAAGTAGAAACGCACTGCCTCCTGACAGAACTTCTACTTCAAGATTTTCCTCTAAAGCTTTCTTTATTAGAATTTGTCCCGGATCCGATATTCCCGGCATACCGGCGTCAGAGATTAACGCACAATCTTCTCCTTTTTTTACCCTATCAATGATTTCTTCAGATCTACTCTGCTCATTATGTTCGTGATAACTAACCATCTTTGTGTTTATATCGAAGTGATTTAAAAGCTTAATACTATGTCTGGTATCTTCAGCTGCTATAAAATCGACTTTTCTTAAGGTATCAATAACTCTAAATGTCATGTCTTCCAAGTTCCCTAATGGGGTAGGACAAACGTATATTTTGCTCATTTTTACCACCTAACTACTATATATTTTATTTACTTCTTGTGTATAATTTCCATCTTCATCAAAAATTATTAAAGGTTTTTCTACAATTAAATGTGGATTAGCTGCCTTTATTCCTTTTATAAGAACCAGATTTGGCTTTTCATCTTTTCTGTTTTGAACAAATCTAATTTTTTTAGGTTCAATTTTATAGGATTTCATAAGTTCAAATACTTCTACCAGTCGATTCGGCCTATAAACCATATACAGCTTACCTCTATGTTTTAGAAGTTCTGATGCCGTCTTTATAAAATCTTCAAGATTACCTTCTATTTCATGTTTTGAAATAGCTTTTTTTTCTTTAGGACTAACTAAATTGTTTTTAGCCTGGATATAGGGCGGGTTAGTAACAACCGTATCAAAATAATTTTTCTTAAGATGTTTTTTATAGTCTTTAACATTTTCATTTACAATTTCAATATATTTTTCTAAGCTATTCAAAACTATAGACCTTTTGGCCATTTCTGCTACTTCTTTTTGCAGCTCTAATCCGTATATTTTTTTTACATTATTTTTACCATAAATAAGTATGGGAATAATCCCCGTACCTGTCCCTAAATCCACTACTTCTTCTCCATCTTTTATATCGCAGTAGTTTGCTAAAAGTACTGCATCCATCCCAAAGCAAAACCAGTCTTTATTTTGAATAATTTTTAATCCTCTACACTGTAAATCTTCTACTTTTTCATTTCCTCTAAGCTCTATCATGTATTATCACCATCATATGGATCTATAGCATTCATAGCTTTTGATTCTTTATAGTATTTGTTTAATTTCGTCAAATTTACTCTCCATAAATAAAGTACAAAAGGAATAAATAATATCATTAAAAAACCACTACCGGACATTAAAATAAAGTTGAAGGTGCCGTGTAAAAGCATGGGCGCTGTAAGAGATTTTTTGTAATAAAATCTCTGTTCAACTTCAGTTTTAGAAAATTTTGCCAGAGATAGATAATATCCCATTGTCACGGCGAAAAGCATATGAGCTGGTACCGACAGTACAGCTCTGTAAGCTCCTACACTTTCAACATCTGCAAATCTAAATACGACATACATTATATTCTCTACAGTTGCAAATCCTAAAGCAGAAAATACAGCATATACAATCCCGTCAAGCTTTTCGTCAAAGTTTTTATTTTTATATGCAACCTTCATAACTACAAATCTTTTTAGAAATTCTTCTGAAAATCCTGCAACTATAAAAGCTTGGTATGCTATCCCTAATATCCCAGGGAATAAATTGAATCCTATTAGAAAGGATTCTAAAAATATAGTGGGAATTGTGATAAATGCTCCTCCTATAAAGGTTTTTATTAGAAGCTTCACAGGTTCTCTATCGTGTCTATCAACAATATAAATTATTACAGCTAAAGCTATACCCGGTGTTACTGCCGTTAATATTAAGTTTAAGTTCATAAGCCACCTCATTTATAGAAATTTAAATTTTACTATGTTATAATTGGTTTTATTAAATATGATTAAATATATATACATTATACAGGAGGCATTGACAATGAACAACTCAAAAACTTTAGGATATTTATCAATATCTGCAACTGCAATTATTTGGGGAATATCTTTTATTAGTACAAAAGCATCTTTACCCTATTTTAATCCTATAGCTTTAGCTTTTTGGAGATTTTTACTAGCTGTTATTACTCTTTTTATTATTAAAACAATTAAGTATCCAAAAGTAAAAATGGAAAAGATGGATTTTAAGATTTTTTTAGCTGGTGGCGTTACCGGAGTATTTATGTATTTTATGTTTGAAAACTACGGTATGACATATTTATCTGCATCAACTGCTTCTATACTGATATCTATAATACCTATTTTGACCATGATGTCTGAAACGGTAATAAACAAGAAACCTTTAACCTTTAAAAAAGTTTTTAGTGTTACCTTGTCTGTGGTTGGAGTTATACTAATAGTAGGTTTTGATCCCCAAAGAAATTTATCAGATATGATTATAGGCTCTATATTAATTTTACTCGCATCCGTATCCTGGGTTGTTTATACATTTTTAACTAGACCTCTGTATAGTAAGTATACAACTATTACTATAACCTACTATCAAAATTTAATTGGTTTATTTTTCTTTATGATACTAATGCCTTTTAACAACGTAAATGTCCTTAATCTACCTATTTCGGTATATATTCATGTTTTATTTTTAGGTGTTTTTTGTTCAGCCGCTGGTTACTTGTTTTTTATTTTTGCATTAGAAAATTTAGAATCAACAGTATGCAATATATTTATAAACCTGATTCCTGTTGTTACCGTAACAGCTGGAGTAATATTTTTAAATGAAAAAATTACATTACTCCAAGGCTTAGGTGCATTTATAATAATATTTTCTATTTTATTCCTTACTTATAGAAGCAGAGAAAAACCTATTAGAGAATTTTAACATATTTTGGTAACAAATGTTACGATGATTTGCTTTGATAGATGTTATCATATAGGCATATGTTAATAAAGAAAGGAAGATTTATATGTCAAATAAATATTTTAGTTTAAAAGATACAGTTTACGATGTAACTGAGAAATATAAAGAAGCAAAGGATTTATTAATATCCTTAGGCTTTACAACAATAGAAGATGAAAAACAGAGAAAAACTATTGCAAAATCAATTAACTTAGAAACCGCTTTAAAATCTAAAAAAATCAATCCCGATACTTTTAAGGAAAGATTAATAGATCTTATAGAAAATAATCTAGAAGAAGATGTAACTTCTGGAATCAAGGAAAGTAAGGAAAAAGCGGATATTAAAATATTAGGAGTTTTACCATGCCCTGTTAAGAATCCTCTACTGGAGGAACTTAATAAATGGTATGAAAACAAAGAAGATAGTACTGTAATAGATTACAAATTAAAGCCTGCTTCTATGGGAGTAGACTGGTTAAAGGAAGATATACAAAAAGGAAAAAGTGCTGAAGATTTATCAGATATTTTTATGTCTGCAGGCTTTGACCTATTTTTCGATAAAGAGCTTATGGGTAAATTTAAGAAGCAGCATGTTTTTAAAGATTTTACCGGATTTGAGGAGTACAACAAAGATTTTAATAACGAGTATATTAACCTTAAAGACCCTGACAACGAGTATTCTATGCTGGGTGTAGTTCC
>CAZNLP010000139.1:0-5323 GCA_964574015.1 uncultured Clostridia bacterium
TTTTAGTTTGAACACAAACTAAATCCCAATGAGTTTTTGAATGATTACCATTAGGAGTGTCCGGACAATACATTCCAGGAGTAAAGTGAAAGCTTCCAGTTATTTTTTCATCAAAAAGTATATCGCTAATAGGTTCAGTAATATAGGGATTAACTCCTATAGCAAATTCTCCAATATATCTAGAACCTTCATCAGTGTCAAGTATTTTATTTAAACTCTCGGTATTATTTGATTCCGCTTTGACAATTTTCCCGTTTTCAAACTCAAAATATACCTTTTCGTATGTAAATCCCTGGTAATTAGAAGGTACGTTATATGTAATATATCCATTTACTGAATCTGCTACTGGTGCAGTTGTAATTTCACCATCGGGAATATTTTGTTTCCCATCCCCTGCAACTACTGGAATTCCTTTAATAGAGAAAGTCAGATTTGTATCTTTACCAACAATTTTAACTTTATCAGTTTTTTTCATCAATTCTACCATATTCTCCATAGCTTCTCCCAGTTTACTGTAGTCTAGATTGCACACATTAAAATAAAAATTTTCAAATTCTTCTAAACTCATTGAAGCTAGTTGTGCCATAGAATTGTTTGGATATCTTACACCTACCCATTTAGAATTAGACATTCTTTCTTCTAATACTTTTCTTAAAGCAGACTCATATTTAATCTTTTTTTCAACAGGGACATCAGAAAGCTCAGAAAAATTATCATAAGCTCTTACCCCAATATAAGCATCCATGCCTTTCATTTTATATAATTCATAATCACACATAAATTTTAGTTGATCATCTTTGCAGTTTAACTGTAACTCTCTAATAATAGTTGGTTCTTGAATATCTATATGCGGATTTCCTCCCACCTTATAAACTTCTCTTATTATTTCTTTAACTAAAGGAATAGGACTTCTACCTGTCACAGATATCAAAACATCCTCATCCTTTTTTATTTCACATGAATAATTAACTAATTGTTTAGCAAATTTTGTAATTCTTGTATCCATTATTTCCTCCTGAGCTATTTTATTCCTTTTTTATTAGCAAGTTTAATGAATGCTTCATTCATTCTTCTTAAGGCATCAAAGGCATCTTCATCATTTTTTAAGCATCCATGTACAACTCTAATATGTCCTTCTCCTTCTTTTCCATATGCTTTTCCATCGTTAACTGCCACTTTTGCTTCCTTAATTAAATAGTCACAAATATCACTAGAATCTCCTAATTTTGATACATTAAGCCATGATATAAAACTTGATTCTGGTTTCAAAATAGAAACACCTGGTGTGGATTTAAATAATTCATAAACAAACTTTCTTCTTCTGTCATGTATTTTATTATATTCTTCCATAAAACTACTATCTTTAAATGCTTCAATCGTTCCTATTTGAGCAACTGTATTAGCAGCTCCTAAAACATTAACAGCACTTCCATAAAAAACATCCATCATTTGATCATTAGCTACAATATAGCCAACACGAAAACCACTTAATGCCATACCCTTAGAAACAGAAAAAACAGTTACTGTTCTTTCCCACATTCCAGGAAGCGAACACATACTAACATATTCTATATTATCAAAAATACAATCTTCAAATGCTTGATCTACTACTAATATTAAATCGTTTTCAATTATAAAATTAGCCAACTTCTCTAAATTTTCTCTTCTAAATACTGTACTTGTTGGATTATTTGGGTTTGTAAGTAAAACCAATTTAGTTCTGTCAGTTAACCTTTTTTCAAATTCTTCAATTTTAGGTTGGTAGTTATCTTTTTCATATAACGGTATTCTTACAGTCACCCCACCCATTAATTCTGGGTCAAGAAAATTGTTCGGATAACTTGGATCAGGTACCATTACTTCATCTCCTTGCTCAATAAAAGGCATCATAGAATAAAACAAACCAATGTCAGATCCTGGTGTTATTAATATATTACGTTTAGGATCTACATCTATTTTATTATATTTCTTTAATTTTTTTGCTATTTCAATTTTTAATTCGCTATTTCCTATAGGCATCGTATAATGACTAGATGTACCTTCGTTTAAAGACTTAATCATAACTTCTTTGATATGCTCAGGTATAGTAGCATCTGGCGTAAATGGATCTGCCCATCCCATTAGAGTAACTCCATTTTTTGCTAACTCAACAAAGGCATCTCCTACATCAGCTTTACTTACCTTAGAAAAAAGTCCGCCTTCTACATTTCTAAATCCTGCTTTCATTTTATCTTTAATACTCATATGTATCTCCTTTTAAATCAATTTATTTTATACAAGATGACATGCTACAAAATGTCCACTGCTAACTTCTCTCAGTTGTGGTATAGACTCCGCACAAAGACTTTTCGCTAAAGGACATCTAGTTCTAAAACTACATCCTGATGGTTTGTTTACAGGATTAGGTATATCTCCTTCTAAAATTGTTCTTTTTCTTTTATATTCTATATTCGGATCAGGTATTGGTATCGCAGATATTAAAGCTTGAGTATATGGATGCAATGGTTTTTGATAAAGTTCATTTGGATTAGTTATTTCAACTATTTTACCAAGGTACATTACACCCACCCTATTTGAAATATGTTGAACAACAGCCAAATCATGAGCTATAAATAAATATGTAATTCCAAGTCTATTTTGTAAATTTTCTAACAAATTAACAACTTGAGCTTGAACTGAAACATCAAGTGCTGAAGTTGGTTCATCTGCAACAATAAATTCTGGATTTGAAGCAAGAGATCTTGCTATACCAACTCTCTGTCTTTGACCTCCTGAAAATTCATGAGGAAATCTAGAAACAAAATCTTTATTTAATCCAACTAAATTGAGTAGTTCCAAAACCCTTTCTTTTTTTTCTTTAACATTCTTAATCCCCTGGGCATTCATTGGTTCTGAAATAATCTCTGAAACAGTCATCCTAGGATTTAAAGATGTATAGGGATCTTGGAAAATCATATTCATTTTTTTTCTATAAGGTGTTAAATCTTTTTCATTTAATTTTGCTATATCTCTACCATTGAATATAATTGAACCTTTAGTAGGCTCATACAATCTAGTAATAACTCTTCCAACAGTAGTTTTTCCACAACCAGACTCTCCAACTAATCCTAAAGTTTCACCTCTATTAATATCAAGTGAAACTCCATCTACTGCTTTTAGTATTCGTTTTGATCTACTAAAAATACTGCTTTTCAATTCAAAATGTTTTTCTAAATTTTTAATTTCTAGTAGTTTATCGCTATTTCCCATATATTTATCTCACCTTCCTTTTTACTTCCGGTGCATCAGGATGTAATAACCAGCAATTTGCTTTGTGTCCCTCTTTTATTTTAAAATAACCAGGGTTTTTTTCTTCACATACTTCCATTGCATAGTCGCATCTATCGTAAAAAGGACATCCTCGTGGTGGAACAAGTAAATCTGGTGGTTGTCCATCTATTGGAAATAAATTTTGTTTTTCTTCTAAATTTAATTTTGGTATTGCTTTTAATAAACCCCAAGTATAAGGATGTTTTGGATTATAAAATATATCTTTAACACTACCTTTTTCAACAACATTCCCACCATACATGACAATAACATTATCAGCCATTCCTGCAACAATTCCTAAATCATGAGTTATTAAAATTATTGAAGTATTAAATTTTTTTATTAAATCTTTCATCAAATCTAATATTTGTGCTTGAATAGTTACATCTAATGCAGTTGTTGGTTCATCAGCAATCAATAGTTTTGGATTACATGCAAGAGCTATAGCTATCATGACTCTTTGTCTCATTCCACCGGAAAACTCATGAGGATACTGTTTTATTGCTGATTCGGGGTCTGATATTCCTACTAACTTTAACATTTCTAGAGCCCTTGAAGTTGCTTCTTTCTCTGTCATATTTTCATGAAATTTTAAAACTTCTTTTATTTGAAGGCCAATAGATAAAACAGGATTTAAGGAAGTCATTGGATCTTGAAATATTGTTCCAATCATTTTTCCTCTAATTTTTTGCATCTGCTTTTCTTTTAATTTAGTTAGTTCTTTATTATCAAAAACAATAGAACCAGATACAATTTCTCCAGGATGAGTTAGAAGGTCTATGATAGACAAAGCAGTCACACTTTTTCCACTTCCTGACTCTCCAACAATAGCTAAAACTTCACCCTCATCTACATCAAAAGAAACACCTGATAAAGCTTTTACTTCACCTAACTTTGTAAAGAAAGAGGTTTTTAAATTCTTTACTTCTAGTATTTTATTTGTCAATTTCATGCCTCCTATCTTCTCATTCTAGGATCTAATGAATCTCTTAATCCATCGCCTAAAAAGTTAAATCCTAAAATTGTAATGCTTATAAAAACTGCTGGGAAAAACAAAAGATTTGGATGAGATCTAAATGCGTCTATACCTTCAGAAGCCATCGAACCCCAACTAGCCATAGGAGAAGATACTCCTAAACCCATAAAGCTTAAAAAAGACTCTAAAAAAATAGCTCCTGGAATTCCTATAGTAATCGCAACAATTATTGAACCCATTGCATTTGGAATTAAATGCTTAATCATTATTTTAAATGATTTGACACCTGATATTCTTGCGGCCATTACGAATTCTCTTTCTTTAAGAGTTATAACTTCTCCTCTTACTAACCTTGCCATTTCTAGCCATCCTGTAATTCCAAGGACGATAAAAACATTTGTAAGACCTGGTTTTAATATAGTCATAAGTAATATTACATAAAGCATAGATGGTACACTATTTAAAATATCAATGATCCTCATCATTATTTCTCCAGTAACTCCTCCATAATATCCAGCAATTGTACCGTATAAAACTCCGATTATTAATGAGATTACTGTAGCTACGAATCCAACTCCTAAAGAAATACGGGCTCCATAAGCTATTCTTACAAAAACATCTCTCCCAAGATTATCAGCTCCCATTAAATACTCACTGTTAGGAGGACTATAAGCACTATCTAAATCTTGGTCACTATATGATTTGTCAATTATCATCGGGCCTAATATTGCAAAAAATACCATAATTATAACTATTATAAAGCCTAACATTCCCATTCTATGTCTTTTTAATCTTTGCCAACTATCCTTCCAAAATGATACACTTGGACGTACTAACACGTTTTTAGCTTTTTCTTCTCTCTCAACAAATTTAAAATTTAAATCATCCATCAATTGTCACCTCCAGTAAGCTTGACCCTTGGGTCTACTAAAGAATATATAATGTCAGTTATTAATACAGCAGTTACCAGCATAAAAGAGTAGAAAACTGTTAAACCCATTATAACTGTATAATCTCTATTTAAAATTCCATTTATTA
>CAZNLP010000140.1:0-5259 GCA_964574015.1 uncultured Clostridia bacterium
TTGCATCATGGGTGATGAAAATCAGAGGAGCTGTTTCTTCTCCACGAGCTCTTTGAACTACAGATTCAATACTTACGTTGTACTTACCAAAACAAAGCGCAACCTTGCCTAATACTCCAGGCTTGTCATATACTTCAAATCTTACGTAAAACTGATTTTCACCAATAGTTTCCAAATCTCCATTATGGTTTATATTAGTTAAAGAGTTTTCAGTTGTATCAAATTTTAAAATATTTATAACATCTCCAAGAACGGCACTACCAGTAGGCATGGATCCCGCGCCCTTACCGTATAGCATTACTTCTCCAACAGAATTTCCCTCTACAAACAAAGCATTAAACTCATTTTTTACAGAAGCTAAAGGATGTTCTTTTTTAATTAAAGCAGGGTGTACAGTTAATTCCAAATTTTTGTCATCATTAATTCCTATTGCTAGTAGTTTAATAATGTATCCGAGTTCTGATGCATATTTAATATCTTTTTGACTTATTTTTTTAATTCCTTCTGTTGGAATTCTATCAGGTGAAATTTTCTTCTTAAAAGCTACGTTGGATAAAATAGATAGTTTAAAAGCGGCATCTTCTCCTTCTAAATCCGATGTAGGATCTGCTTCAGCATATCCTTTGTTCTGTGCTAACTTTAGAGCTTCATCAAACTCCATTTGGTTATCCGTCATTTGAGTAAGAATAAAGTTAGTAGTACCATTTATAATACCGATTAATTTATTAATTTTATTGGATACTAAATTGGTAGTAAGGGTGTTTATTATAGGGATACCTCCACCAACACTACCTTCAAACAAAAGTACTCCATTATATTTGCTGCAAATATCTGAAAGTTCTTTACTATAAGTAGCAACAACAGCTTTATTTGCTGTTACAACCTTTTTGCCTTTAATTAAAGCCTCTTTTATATAACTAAAGGAAGGTTCTAAGCTTCCTAAAACTTCTACCACTATATCGATGCTATCATCAGTTACTATATCTTTAAAATTATCGGTCAAATCAAAATTATCAGTATTTATATTTCTGCTTTTACTTATATTATTAACTAATATTTTCTTAACTACTATTTCTTTATCTAAATAAGATGATATCTTATCTTTGTTTTTCTCTAAAGTGTTGCAAAAACCCATGCCAACATTTCCTAATCCTAATAATCCCACATAAACTTTATCCAATTCTCTACCTCCCGTTGTATTTGTATTGAAAACGAATGTATTTTACTTAAAAACTCTTTTAGATATTAACATATTAAATCTACTTATGCAATATTAAACTATAAATCACTATCGGTATTACTTATTTTGATGTGTTCTTTTATTTCTGTATTAAGATTTTTAAATACCAATCGCATAGTTGATTCTACACCAGTAAACTGGTCTTTGTAATATGGGGCTCCTGCAGTTGAAATTAGAATAGCCTCACCTTTAGCTTTATTGTTTTTAAAACTATCATCAAAAAAAGCATTAGCTCCGTAAATCATTTGACATCTATCAATCATTATTTTAGCTAAAGTACTTACACTGTTAAAATAAACGGGAGTTGCAAATATAAAATTATCGTATTCTTGAAACTTTTTGTAAAAGAAATCCATATCATCTTTTATAATACAGGATTTAAAATTTCTCGAGCAGTAATAACAAGATTTACATATGTTTATATCATAATCTAAAAGGTCTACTTTTTCAATATAAGAGCCCTTTTCTTCAAGATCTGTTATATATTTTTTTAATGCTTTATCTGTATTTTGATTTCTTCTATGACTTGCCATTATAGCAAAATATTTTTTCTTTATCATGATAACCCCTTCCATAATGAATTCATAATATTTGATTATGCTTTTATTATATTAATTAAAACTAATTATATAAATTTTACCAAAATCAAAGATATTTTCAAGAAACAATTGATTAAATTTAATAAATTATGTTTTAAATCTTTATAATTGGATATAAATATAAAAGAAGGAAATTTACATTGGGGGTGATTTGTTGACGACGGAAATTTTAATAGCTTATGGTATTTTAGCATTGGCTATATTTTTATTTGTATCGGAAATAGTAAGACCGGATATTACTGCAATAATAATTATGGTTACCTTAGCTTGGACTGGTCTTATTGAAGTTGATCAGGCTTTTTCTGGATTTTCAAGTAATGCAGTTGTTTCCATTATGGCGGTAATGATAATGGGATATGGAATCGATAGATCTGGAATTATGAATTTAGTATCGGAAAAAATTGTAAAGGCCGCAGGAACCTCACAAAAAAAGATTCTTACGTTAGTTTCTGGAACGGTAGGAGTAATATCCTCATTTATGCAAAATATAGGAGCTACAGCTTTGTTTTTACCGGCATTAATGAAAATATCTAAAAAAACAAAAATTAGTCCCTCTAAACTTATCATGCCTATGGGGTTTGCTGCTATACTTGGAGGAACTCTAACTATGGTAGCCTCAGGACCATTAATAATTTTAAATGATATGGTTACGGGAGCAGGATACGATAGGTTTAGTATTTTTGGACCGACACCTATTGGAGCGGCACTTCTAATTACAGGAATAGCATATTTTTACTTTTTTGGAGACAAGGTTTTACCTTCAGGAGGAGAGGATACAAAAGATGACCATCAAAAGAAACTCATAGACTTATTTGACCTTCCCAGTAATTTATATGAAGTAAAAGTTACAGACAACAGCTCTATAATAGATAAAACTATAGAAGAAATAAATTTATGGAACAGATTTAACCTTCATATAGTAGCTTTAAAAGAAGGAGACAGTACAACTTATGCTCCCTGGAGAAAAACTAAATTTTCTAAAGGTCAGTATCTTGCTGTGCTTGGTAAGATAGAGAATGTAGAAAAATTTTCTGAAGATTGTGAGCTAAAACTGATGACAACACTAGATAACTTTTCAAATATAGAAGAAGACAGTTTTGCAGGATTCGCAGAAATAATTATCCCGCCAGGTTCGAAATTAAAAGATAAGAGTATTAGTGAAATAGCTGTAAGAAAAAATTTCAATGTAGAACCTGTTGTAATGATAAATAGAGAAGGAGAAATAGTAGACTACTATAAGAAACCTTTAAAACCTGGACAGGCTATAATAATATACGGCAGATGGTCTGATATTAGAAAATTAAAAGAAATGGAAGATATTATTGTTGTATCACCTGTACCTGGAGATGTAGGAGATAAACAGGTTAAAAATTCATCTTTTGCAATATTAGCTTTAGGGATTGCTATACTGTTAGTGCTTCTTGGATTTAAATTATCTTTAGGATTTTTAACTGGAGCAGTATTGATGATACTTTCAGGTGTTATACCTGTAGATGAAATTTACAAAGGGATAGATTGGAAGACTGTGTTTTTACTAAGCGGGTTAATACCCCTAGGTATTGCTTTTGAACAATCTGGAGCAGCCCAGTATACTGCAGACTTTGTAATAAACATAGTAGAGTCCTGGGGAACCATCCCTATTATGTTTGTAGTAGGTCTATTAGCCACATTATTCTCCCTTTTCATGTCCAATGTGGCAGCAACAGTACTACTCGTACCCTTAGTGATTATTATGGGAGAAAATTTCGGAATAAGTCCGAGAGCCTTAGCAATTTTAGTAGCGATATCTGCATCAAATTCTTTTATACTACCAACCCATCAGGTTAATGCATTTTTAATGGGACCTGGAGGATACAGTAATAAGGATTACATTAAGTCAGGAAGTATTATGACTGTTTTATTTCTGGTAGTAGCCGTATTTGGTGTTTATATAATATATACATAAAACAAACAGAAAGATAGGAGGAAGCTTATGTTATTAAAGCATTATTATGTAGAAAAAATAGCCCATAGTTCATATATAGTGGCTGGAAATGAAAACTGTGCGGTAGTAGATCCAAGCAGAGATGTTGATTTATATATTGAAGAAGCGGAAAAAATGGGAGTGAAAATAACTCATATTTTAGAAACTCACCTTCATGCAGATTTTTTGTCTGGACATATTGAATTAGCAGAAAAAACTGGAGCTACTATGTATTTTCCTAAATCAGGACAAGCTCAGTTTGATCATGTAGCGTTAGAAGAAGGGGACAAATTCAAACTTGAAGATATTGAATTTGAGATTATTGAGACCCCTGGTCACACTCCGGAGCATATAACATATATTACTAGAGATTTGGCTAGATCTGAAGATCCAATTGGTATATTTTGTGGAGATACACTCTTTGTTGGAGATGCAGGAAGACCGGACCTTTTTCCCGATAGAAAAGAAGAATTAGCAAAAAAACTTTACGATAGTCTTTTTAACAAAATATTAAAACTCCCGGACTTCGTAGAAGTATATCCAGCCCATGGAGAAGGATCTCTATGCGGTAAAGCTATGGGAGCTAAATATAGAAGTACAATTGGTTACGAAAGAAAGCATAACCCTGTACTTCAGCACAAAGAAATCGATGAGTTTGTAAAGAATTTAACTGAAGGTATGCCTGAAGTACCGGATCATTTTGCAAGATGTAGTGCACTAAATGCAGAAGGACCACTTCCAATATATAAACTACCTAAGTTAAAGAAGATGAAAGCTACTGACTTTTTCGAAAAATCTCAACAAAATGATACTTTTGTGCTTGATACAAGGTCATATACTGGGTTTGGAGGACAGCATGTACCAAAATCATATAATATAGACTTTATTAGCAACTTACCAACCTTTGCAGGATGGGTTGTACCACCGGATAAAAAAATACTGCTTGTAGCAGAAGATAAAAAAAGAGCAGAAGAATCAGCTCTATGGCTTTACAGAGTTGGAATAGATAATATTGTTGGTTATATAGATGGGAGTATGAAGAGTTGGCTCGTTGAAGGATATGAAACATCGAATGTACCACAAATACATCCATCTATAGTTGAAGAAAATATAAACAGCTCAGATTTTATAATATTAGACGGTAGAGATAAAAAAACATACGAAGAAAACCATGTAGAAAAATCAGTAAACATACCTTCGCCAGACTTGAGAACTAGATATGATGAGCTGGATAAAAATAAAAAAATAATTATATACTGCAACTCAGGAGCAAGGTCTAGCCTGGGAGCCAGTATATTAAAATCTAAAGGATTTGAAAATGTATGGAATTTAGGTGGAGGAATAAAATCATACATGGCATATAAGAATAATAAATAATTAATACAATCCCTGCAGCTTTAATAAAGGCTGCAGGAGTTTAAAAAGGAGGTATAAATATGAATGTATTTAGACTAGAA
>CAZNLP010000141.1:0-5222 GCA_964574015.1 uncultured Clostridia bacterium
TTTTTAGTGATTCATTATCATATATGCTTCTCTTAGAGCAGCTAAACTTAAAATTATAAAACTTACTGCTATTCCTACCCAGTTTTTCTTATTCATTTTAGTTCTTTTGTTTTTTGGTATAGGTACTGATTTAGTTTTAAAATCCTTTGAGTAGTTTGATGATATAAAGTCCGTAGATACAGCAAATAGGCTTCCCGCCATCATTTCATATATACCGCTTCTTCCAAGTACAGTAAGACTTGGTGCCATTTTTTCTCCAACTGATATACTAAAGGAATTTGTACCGAGAACTATACCGTACATTATCATCCAAGCTATAGGTATAAGATATCCAAAGGAAAAATTTTTAACTCTTAAAATATAATTTCCAATTAATATTATAATCCAACCTACTGCATTTAACCCAACTATAGTTATGAATTCTTTAATTAAAGTCTCAGCTGCTTCTTCTCCAGCAAGATTTGGCATTAGACCTATACCTCTTATTATACCCTCAGGAAGTATTAAGTAAGATACAGTCCATGATATAAAAAATAGAATCAAACTTAAAAGATATAGGGTAGTGAATCTTACTAAAATATTTTCATCGCCAAATTTTTTGTTTAGATACTTTTTAATCATTTTTCTACTTCTTCCTTTTTTAAATTGATTTAATAAATAATTTCTTTTTTCCTAATAATTATATCACTTATTATCAAACTTATAAAAGCATAAATTAAGGTTAGTAAAATTTGAGAGAAAGCTGTATCATATAAACTACTGTTAAATAAGGATTCAAAAATATAGAATGTTGAATTTATTATATATAAACCTAAATTTGGAAGAAGCTGTCTTGCCACATCAAGAGCAAATAGTAATCCTATTGATAAGCCTACAGCTACTCCAGCATTTGAAAATAACAGGGCTAAAACTACTGATAACATGCTAAATGCTGCTAAAGGGAGTATAGATATGCCGTAATAACTCAGCATTTTTAAGATTCCATCAAGAGAACTATATAAATTCCCATCTATGGTTACACCCTCGCCCCAACCAAAGAATATACTTCCTATGAAATATGAACTTAGCAACGTAACTCCTAATAGGGATACTGTTAGTAATATAATCGAAAATATTTTTGCCAAAATGTATTTCCTTCTGCTTACGGGATGTAATAATGGTAGTTTGAAAGTTCCATTCCTATATTCATTCGTGATCATATCAACAGACAGTATTATTATGAATATTGGAAATATTTGTCCTATTAAACCTTTTAATAATATAAGTGGAAAAGCTTGACCTGTTGGTTTATCTATAATTTCTCCAGGTTGGAGAATAATAGTTAAACTTATCATCAAACAGAATACAACAATAATTCCATAAAAAACATACATTTTTTTTGTTGAAAAAGTTTTTATCATTTCATTTTTGATTAAATTAAGCAATTTGTTCGCCTCCTTTTGTTTTTTTAATAAAGAATTCTTCTAAACTTTGATTAACCGGTATTGAATATTCTAACTTTATTTCATTTTGAATCAAATATTTATTTAATTTAGTAGAGAAACCTTTTTCTATTTCTACAACAACTCCTTCTTCATGTCTAACTTTCTTTTTTACATAATCTAGATCTTTCAACAAGCTTAAGGTTTTTAAGATGTCAGGAGTTTGTAGATTTAGTGTTTCAGTGTTTTTCTTCAGTAAATTTTTTACTGTGTCATAACTAATAATTTCACCTTCTTTAAGAATAGCGACTTTATTGCATATTTGTTCTACTTCATGAAGTAAATGGGTCGATATTAAAAAGGTGATGTTGTTTTCTACTGCTAATTTTTTTATTAATTCCCTTATGTCTCTCATCCCTTGAGGGTCTAAGCCGTTGGTAGGCTCATCAAGAATTACTAATTTAGGATTATTTAATAGAGCTCTTGCTATACCTAATCTCTGTTTCATACCGAGAGAATATGTATTAACCTTTTCTTTTGCTCTTTTTTCTAATCTTACAATTTTTATAACTTCATTAATCCTCTCTTCATCTACATTAACTTCTAAGTTAGCCATCTGTTTTAAGTTTTGATAGCCTGTCAAATACTCGTAGAATTTAGGAGTTTCAACAACAGCTCCTATCTTAGATATACATTCATTAAAGTTTTCAGAAAAGTCTTTACCATTTACATATACTTCGCCCTGGTCTTTTTTTATCAGGTTCAATATCATTTTTATAGTTGTAGTTTTTCCTGCTCCATTTGGTCCTAAAAAACCAAAAATATCACCTTCATTAATGCTAAAGCTTACCTTATTGACTACTGCTTTATTTTCGTATTTTTTTGTTAAGTTTTGTACTTTTAATACTTCTTTATTGTTCATTTTTTTCCTCCTGATTTTTATCTGTGATAAGATTAACAAATAAAAATTAGAAGATATTTTGTTGTTGATTAAAATATCATTAAAATAAAAAAAGAGTCCAATTAAGGACTCAAAAATTATTCAAACATTTTTCCTTCGCATTCTTCACTTTCAAATTCTATCTCAATAGTTACATGTTCTATATCTTTACCGGCAAGAATTTTACGGATTTTTATTTTCAAATCAATTATATCTTTAGTTTTATAACTATCTGGTATTACCACATGGGTGCTGAGCATATTTCTTTCGCCTTCTATGGTCCATATATGGGTATGGTGAGATGATAATGCTTCTGTTTTTTCTTGTATTTCATTTTCTATCTCTTCTATTGATATGTTCTCCGGAACAGCTTGTAGAAATACTCTTAAAACTTTTTTCAAGTTTTTTACAACATTGTAAAGTATATATATAGTTATACCTATTGATAGTATTGGATCTATTCTCGGTATGTCTTTATATAATAAAATTATGCTACCTATTAGAACCGCAACCCATCCTAGTACATCTTCTAATAAATGCCAGGACACAACTTCTTCATTTAATGATGTACCTTTCTTTAATCTCAACACTGCAGCACCGTTAACTATAATTCCTAATACTGCAAAAACTATCATTCCTTTGGCATTTACCGGTTCTGGGTTGATTATTCTCGGTAGAGCTCTCGATAGTATGAGAACCGATCCTCCTAATAATACAATGCTGTTAAGTAACGCTCCTAATAGTGAGAATCTTGAATACCCAAAAGAAAACTTGTAGTCCGGACCTTTTTTTGAATAATTTTGCAAAAACCAAGATACACCTAGAGATAGTGAATCTCCCAGGTCGTGGAGAGCATCGGACAGTATTGCCATACTATTTGTCCAAAGGCCCCCGATAATTTCTAAAATTGTAAAGCTAAGATTAAGAAAAAAGGCAACCTTTATATTTTCGCCACCAGTATGGTGATCATGATTTGAGTGATTTTGGGACATAAGCAAACCTCCCTAATATTAATGTTTAATTATATCATATAATATCATAAAAATTACTTAGTATAAAATTACAATTTAATCCTATTATAGGTAATATTATGTAAAACAAATAATCCTCCATGATTGGAGGATTATTTGTTAAAGGGAATACTTTTTGTTATTTATTTAAAGCAAGGGTACTGAGAAGTACAACTGCTTTCTTAATAGCTTTTTCATTTATATCAAAATCATGAGAGTGAGCTCCGCTTCCAATACTATCTGCTCCGATTCCTATATTAACTGCTTTTCCGCCGTTTTCCTGTACCTTTGCCATCATATATGTGAAATCTTCACTGCCGCCACTTTTATGCTCATCTACTAACTCATATCCGCCTATTTCTTTAGCAGTTTTTTCTACAACCTTCATCATTTCATCATCGCTTTTTCCGCTTAACGCCTCTCCCATTGCTTTTATATAATAGGAACAGTCATGCATAGCGCAGGAATTTTTTATAATTTTTTCAGCTTTTTCATACATGTATTGGCTGATTTCTGATGTTGATCCTCTTGTTTCTGCTATTAAAACTGCTTTATCCGGTATTATATTTCTACCTGTTCCAGCATTAAGCATACCTACATTGATTCGAGTTTCTCCATCCTTATGTCTCGAAATCGAATATAAATTTAATACTGCTGTGGACGCTGCTAATAATGCGTTATTTCCATCTTGAGGATTACCTCCAGCATGAGCAGGTTTTCCTTTAATTGTTACATCAAACTTTTTTGTAGCTTTATATTCGCTCAATCCACTTGATATTTGCCCTACGTTAAATCCCATAACGTGATGACCTATAACTTTATCAACATCATCTAGCACTCCGTTGGTTACAATAGATTTTGCTCCTCTAACACCTTCTTCTGCAGGTTGAAAAATTAGCTTTATTTTTCCATTTATTTTTTGTTTGTTTTCAGCTAATATTTCTGCTACCCCTAGTCCTACGGCTGTATGTACGTCGTGTCCACAGGCATGCATAACTCCATCGTTTACTGAGTTGAAGCCCTCTTTAGCTGGGAAATGATTTTCTTCATCACTTTCATGAATTGGTAAAGCATCCATGTCAAATCTAAAAGCTTTTGTGGGACCTTCTCCGTTTTCTATTATACCTACAACTCCTGTTAGCCCGTATTTCATATCATTTAAATACTTTTCTACTCCACCCTGATCTTTAGCTCTCTGCCAGTGATTTTTCAAATCTTCTTCTTCTGGAAGTCCCATTCTATCTTCTGATTTAACTACATCTTTTCCAATTTTTACTTCGTATCCTAAATCTTCTAAAGTCTTAGCTACGATTGAAGATGTTCTATATTCCGTCCACCCAACTTCAGCATATTTATGGAAATCTCTTCTGTAGTTTATAATTTTTTCTTCTATTTCATCAAATTTTTTAATAATCTCTTTTTCCATTTTTCCTCCCTAAGATCTAATCTAAGTCTAGGTTGTCGTATTTTGGTACCTTTTCTGAATATTCCTTCAATATCTTTTCTCTTAATTTTTCATCAGTCAAAATTTCATAACCGGCACATGAAAGAGCTTTTGAAGTTTTTAAAGCTGACTCATGGGCTTCATCTGTTACAGCTGCATTTGTGAAGTTCAATGAGTGGGATGCTATTGATTTATCGGTAATTTTAAAATAGGCATGAATAGCAGGCATTTTTAAGGTTACATTTCCGATGTCTGAGGATCCTATTTTTGCATATGGATCTGGATAATCAATTTTTTCTCCCTGGTCTTCCATGTACTTTTTATAGGTTTCTCCTATAGTTAAGTTTGGATATCTTTCTGCATATGCATCGCCCACTACAACCTTAGCTTTAGCTCCCGTCAATTTT
>CAZNLP010000142.1:0-5183 GCA_964574015.1 uncultured Clostridia bacterium
GAACAATAACTTAAGTAAAGAAATACCATCAATGGATAGATGGATGAAAGAAGCAAAGGCAGATTCTGATGCACAAAATGTTGGCATGTATCTTATGCATAATGGAACTGTCAGAAAAACACCAAAAGCAAAGGTGAGACAGGGAATTGATGATGGATCAGAAGTTAAAAAAATGGAATTTTCCTACGATAAGAAAAAGGTTGATAAGGCAGTAGAAGAAGCTAAAAAATTAGATGGAATATTTTATATAAGAGTATGGCTTAACCAAGGTCTCCTTGATGTAGGTGATGATATCATGTATGTTATGGTTGGAGGAGATATAAGACCTCACGTAATAGATGGACTGCAGTTTTTAGTTGAAAAGATAAAAACAGAGTGTGTTACAGAAATAGAGCAAAAAGAATAAATAATATAAAGGAGAGGTGTAATTAATGGATAAGAAAAAAGTTGATATTATGAAAAATGGAAAAGGATTTATTGCTGCACTTGACCAAAGTGGTGGTAGTACACCTAAAGCTTTAAGAGGGTATGGTATAGATGAAGATCAATATGATACCGAAGAAAAAATGTTTGACCTGGTTCACGAAATGAGAACTAGAATAGTTTCCA
The DNA here is from genome assembly GCA_964574015.1 of uncultured Clostridia bacterium. Taxonomy (GTDB): domain Bacteria; phylum Bacillota; class Clostridia; order Tissierellales; family Dethiosulfatibacteraceae; genus UBA8670. The sequence goes on from CAZNLP010000142.1 coordinate 610, forward strand.
GTCCGAAATTTACATCAGAACATATTCTTGCATCGATTTTATTTGAACAAACTATGGACCGTAAAGTAGAAGGTATGTATACGGGAGATTATCTTTGGGAGAAAAAAGGAATACTTCCTATTTTAAAAGTAGATAAAGGACTTGCTGACTTGGAAAATGGCGTTCAAGTGATGAAACCTATAACAGACTTAGATTCAAAGTTGGAAAGAGCTAAAGAAAGAAACATATTTGGAACTAAGATGAGATCTGTAATAAAAGAAGCAAATGTTGAAGGAATCAAGAAGATAGTAGCTCAACAATTTGAATACGGTAAGAAAATAATTGAAAGTGGGTTAGTTCCTATATTAGAACCTGAGGTAGATATCAATAGTAAGGATAAGTCAGAATCAGAAAAAATTATGAAGGAAGAAATATTAAAACATTTAGATAAACTTAATGAAGACCAGGTTTTAATGTTTAAACTTTCTATCCCGGATGAAGCTGATTTTTATGAAGAAATTATTAAACATCCGAATGTTATGAGAGTTGTGGCTCTTTCTGGAGGATACAGCAGAGAAGAAGCTGTAGAGAAACTTTCAAGAAATCATGGATTAATAGCAAGCTTTTCAAGAGCATTATTAGAAGGACTCGATGTAAGTCAAAATGATGATGAGTTCAACGAAATGCTTGGAAATTCAATTAAAAAAATATATAAAGCTTCAATTACTTAATTTGGAAATTTATATTTAAAAAAGATATAGATTAGAAAAATAGTATAAAAAAAGCATTTGATATGGTAATATAAACTATATTAGGTGCTTTTTTGGTACCCGATTATTTGAAGATAATATGCATGAATATATGTTGGAGGACTGTAGATGAAGAGCAGAAAAAAAGAACTTTTTCTTTTTACATTGATTGATTATAAAGCCATGGAAGAGTATTTTGAAAAAAAAGCTTTAGAAGGATGGATGATTAGTAAAATCAATACTTTTACTATGGAATTTAAAAAGATTGAACCTAAGAAATTAAAGTTTTTTGTAGATATTCATCCATATATAAGTCCTTTTGAATCACATGATGAAGAAGCAATAGAAAATCATAGAAATATTTTCGAAAAAAGAGGATGGAAATTTTTATTATCTTGTGATAAACTGCAGATTTTTTTCTGTGATGAAGAAGATAATATTCCTTCGAAAAAAATAGAAGAACTTGAAGATAAGGACATACTTAAAAAAGCATTTTTTAGCTTAGAAGTATTACCAATATTTATACTAATACCAGTATTACTTTTAAGTTTGAGAGGATTATTTCCTATAAGTTATGATAAACTTTTTACAAATACAAGTATCGCAACAACAGTTATGCTTCCACTACTTTTGATTCCAGTTTTAATTTATGCATTTTACTATGGATTCTGGTTTTTAAAAGCAAGAAAACATTTAAAAAAAGGAATTTCAATACCTAAAACTTCTTTAAAATCAGCATTAGTAAGAGGATTTATTTATTATATATTAATCGCATTTATAGCATTAGTATATTTAGTTTCATTAACTTTAGATATTATTGGAGGATTTACCTTCCCTATATTTTTCTTATTAGTACCTATAATAGGTATTGGAGTAGTGTATTATTATAAAAAGAAAAATTATACATCAAAAAGAGGTAGAACTAAAAATATAATGTTATTTACTTCATTACTACTGATGATTACAATGCTAGTAAGTATATTTGCAATAGGAATGATAATTTCCAATAACAGATTTGTTGAAGCTATGCTAGGAATGAAAAACGAACTACCTGAAAAATACGAAGCTTTAAAACTAAAGGATTTTGGAATAGATAAGGAACCAAGGGTTAAAAGGTTTTCTCAAAAGTCCAGCATTATTGTACCGGAAAGTTATGAATATCATGAATTATCAACAGAGGGAAAAATAAGAACCTATTATTACAAGGCAGTTAATTCAGATGTAGCGGATTATATTTATAAAGGAATGTTGAAAGAAGAAGGTTCTTTGATGTATAGAGAGATTATTAAAGCACCAGAACAGACTTGGAATTCAGAAAGAGCATTTTATTTGAAAGAAGATAGAAGTATGATAATTTTATTGAAAGAAAATACTGTCATTCTTATAGAGGGAGATATGGATTTATCAAATCAGAACATTATTGAGACTTCAGTAAAAAAATTGGAATTATAGAATTATGTTTACAACTATATAATTATAAATATTTTTAGATAAAAATATAAAGAGTATGAGTTTTAAATTCATACTCTTATTAATGTTAACAATCTTTTTTATCTGAAACAATATAGTTATTTTTAGACAATATTTTTAAAGCTTTAGATGTATTATCTTCAGATACTAATACAACAGGTCCTGTACAACCCATACCACTTTCTGCATATATTGATTCCTTCCATAACACACTTACAGCTTCTTCTAAATCCATAATATCTATACCAGAAATTTGAGAAGTAACAACTTCCTTTTCTGGTGCTTTTACGTTTTCAATCTGATTATTTTTGCTTTTATTTAATTCTTCTATTATTTTCTGAAGTCCTGCTTTTTTTGCAGATGCATATTCTTCAGTTGCAATAGATAAAATATTTCCCTTTGAAATATCGGCAGCGTATTTAAGTGCATTTGAAACAACTGGAGATCCTGAAGCCCTCGATAATATAAGTATATTTCTTTTATAATTTTCACCGATTCCAGGACCGTAACCGTAGCCGGAAGCTTCGTAGTTTCCACCGGTTGTAAAGGAAGAAAACATCTTCATAAGTATATTTCCAGTCAGAGTGTCTGTAACCATAACATCAACAGAGCCAGCTAATAGGTCGTTACCTCTCATTATGCAACCACCATCAGACCTTGAAGACTCACCGAAATTTATGTTGTATCCCTTATCTCTTAATTTTTTCAGAGCAATTTCTACCTGATTAGCTCCATCAAGATTCAGAAGACCTACTGTTGGATTTTCTACTCCTGAAGCTTTAGCTGCAGATATACCATTTATAGTATTTTTTATCATGGCTTCAATTCTATTAGACGAAGTAGTACCGGTGGTTGAAGCAATAAACATTTCTTTTCCAAATCCAGGGGTAGATACCTTTCCAATAGTTGAAACTCCTATAGGGAAGCTATAGTGAAGGGTAACACAGGCTGATAAATCACCTTCATCTAAAAGTTCTTCCATTTTTTCATACATTTCATCTTCCGTATTTGCCTCAACTAAGTTTAACTTTGTATCTACTTTAGGTCCTATTAGTACAACCTCTATATTTGGATTTTCTTTAGAAGCTTTTTCTGCACCAGAAATTAAATTTTCTATTCCGTGTTCACTGCCTAATGTAGTTAAACCAATTTTAACTTTCTGTCCAAATTGACCAGACTCAATTCCTTCGGCTATATCGAGAAAAATTTCTCCTATAGCTTTTTTTGTATTTTTAGAGTCTAACATAGTATCCTCCTAATCCTTAATTAGATGATTTCCAAATTCTTTCATAGCTTCCGCTATCATAGATTTAATTTCATCTTTTGAAACGGATTTTTCTTCTGATTTTATACCTTGATTTCTTTCGATGACAACAGAAACACCATCAAATAAGTTTGTCATCCTTCCAAGGAATAGACTTCCTTTGCCAACTATCATAGCTCTATTTAGTTTGCCGATAGTTAGATCATCTTTAGCAAAACCTAAATAAGGTACTCCGGAAGGTATATGTCCTTGAGTAGGAGCCCATCCGGGCATTCCGTGGGTTTTAACAAATTTCAAAAGATCTTTTTTCTCTATATCTCCTCTTTTAACTCCAAGAGCTGCAATCATTTTATAGTTTGATGTAGGAACGTCACCAGCACCTGCAGGTTTAGTAACATCTGGATTTTGCATTTCTACAGAATACTTATCAATATCTGTTATTTTCATATTTGCTTTATCCAGGGGTTGAGTTATTAGAGAAGTAATAACGGCCTGTGGAGAAGATCCCGTGCCTACTGTATGTCTTCCTACTAAGTCGGTTCTTACAACAGGATTAATACCATCATTTTCACTTACTAATACTGCAAATCCTCCTAAAACATCTTCAAGTATTGGTAAATCTTTTTTTACATGGTCTTTGCCGTTCATTCCTAACTTAGCAGTAGCACCTCCTGCTACAATTGCTACATTTTTATATACTCCAGACTGCACTAAAGCAGCTGCTTGAATAAGAGCATGGGTAGGGGCAGCGCAAAATCCTCTGGTATCGGAACCTGTAGCATTTACAGCACCAGATAGTTCTGCTATAGATTTAGCGAAATTTCCTCCACCTCTTTGATTCATATCACCGCATGCTTCTTCTGAACACTCGATTACATATTCTATATCTTCAACTTTTGTATCTGAATTTTCTACTAAGTGCTTAAGAGATAAATATCCTGAAGCTTTTACAACTAAATTTTCAAACATAATATGAGAGGTTAAATTAATGTCTACATCGTGAGCTTTTTTTACACAACCTACGATGTTTCCCTCGTTGTAAAGAGATTCAGCACTGTTGTTTTCTATTTCTTTTTTTATTAAGCTGTAATCCACACCATCTTTAATTTTTG
>CAZNLP010000143.1:0-5052 GCA_964574015.1 uncultured Clostridia bacterium
AAGGAGTTCATGAAGATGATTACGGTAATATAGTTTGGGGCTCATCAGAGTACAATATAGGAGATACTGTAAAAATAAATGTAGATGGTAAAGATTATAATTATGAAGTAATGGCAAAAACTAGGATTAAAACATCAACTATAACTAATCGTACTTATGGAAATTTTACTATGTATCTACCTGAAGAAGAATATTTAAAAATTGTTGCTACTCCTCATGTTATGTCCTATGCTTTTAATGTTCGAGACGATAAAGAAAAAGAGATCGGATTATTTTTAAATCGATATACAGAACATGTAGAACCTCTTATGAATTATGAATCTAAAGAAACTTATGTAGATACTTTTAAGGACTTTAGAAATATGTTAATTATAGTTGGTGGAATTCTTAGCTTTATAATTGGATTAATAGGTATTCTAAACTTTATAAATTCTATGTTTACTAGCATATGGACAAGGAAACGAGAATTTGCTATGTTGCAAAGTATAGGTATGACAGGTAAGCAATTAAATCGTATGCTGAGTTTTGAAGGATTATATTATGCTATTTGTACCATTGTACTCTCACTAATATTAGGAATTGTATTTTCTAAAGCTGTGATTGGTGGGATAGTAAGCAAACTTTGGTTCTTTAGCTATGACTTTATGATAACACCTCTAATAATTACCTATCCAATAATAATTTTAATCGCATTAATTGTGCCCTATATATCTTATACTATTATTAAAAAAGGTAGTATTATAGAAAGGTTAAGAGAAATTAATTAAAAATCAAAGAAATTTTTACTTTAAAATGTCATTATGATTTTCAGAGTTATACTGGTATTATTTTGAATTATAGTTATAATATTAGATAAAGAAATCAAGAAAAATATAAGATAGGAAGCGAGAAATATGATGAAGGATTTATTTAAATATTTAAGGAAACCAGATTTATATGCAGAGAGCACAAGTAAATTTTGGGATGATGAACATATTTCTAAAGGCATGTTAGAAGCTCACTTACACCCTAAATGGGAAGCGGCTAGTAGAGAGCATGATTTTATAGACAAATCAGTAGAGTGGATTGAAAATATAACATCATCATTTAATAAAAAGCTTCTGGATTTAGGTTGTGGCCCTGGCTTGTATGCTGAAAGGTTATATGAAAAAGGATACGAAGTTACTGGTATTGATTTTTCCAAAAGGTCAATTGAATATGCAAAGGATAAGGCTAGTCAAAAGAACCAAAATATAAACTATATTTACAAAAATTACTTAGAAATTAATTATAATAATGAGTTTGATATAGTCTTATTAATATATTGTGATTTTGTAGTTTTATCAGATAATAACCGAGAGGTTTTACTAAAGAAAATCTATGATTCTTTAAAATCAGGAGGTAAATTTGTATTTGATGTTTTTACATCAATGGAATTTGAAAACAAAAAAGAAAGTAATACATGGTATATAAGTGAAGAAGGTAGTTTTTGGAAACCTGCCAAACATCTTTGTTTACAATCTCATTTTACTTATGAAGGAGGCGTAAGGTTAGATCAAAATGTAATAATTGATAAAGATGGTAAAGTCGATATTATTAGAAATTGGTATAAAGAATTTACAAAAGATACGATTACTTGTGAAATAAAAGAAGCTGGTTTTAAAAAGGTTGATATATATTCTGATGTAACAGGAGCACCATATTCTGATGAATCTAAAACAATCTGTATTGTAGCAGAAAAATAAACTGCATTAATAGAGTAGTTATATTTGGTTATTGAAATGATAGTAAAAAGTTAATTTAACAGCAAGGAAAAGCTCTTCATTTAAAATCTTTTTAAAAAATCTGTCTAAAACTAAAAAAGTTTTTACTCAAATATTTAAGCAATTCAAAAAATTTAATCGAGATTAAAGTAAAAACTTTAGTCCCGATTTTTAATAATATAAAATTCATTCATTAATTTGAAAATTCAACTTTTTCTTTTTTGCATATTCTCATAACTGTATCTTTCCCTGTAATTAATGCTGTAGGAAGTCCTCCGGGTGGTTGCAACCATTGACCGCTTAGCATTATGTTATCTAAACCTTCTATTTTTCCTGTATGTGCTAATGATTTTCCAGATAGAGTAGGCCAAAATCCCATAAATGCTCCTCTATATGCATTGCAATATCTGTTGTAAGTTTGAGGAGTTGCCACATCCAATACCTTTAGTTTACCTTTCATATTTGGAAAGTGATTTTCTATTGCTTCCATAACTTCTTTTCCTATTTTTTCCTTCTCTTGTTTGTAGGCATTACTATCTTTTACTAATTCTTCCCACCTTTCCAGCTCTGGTGAAAATTGGTTGATAGCTACAGTAATTGCAGTATGATTATCAGGTGCAAAATCAGGTTCATAATTGTAATGTGTCATCTGTAAATAATCGATAGGTTTTTGATTTTGCTCAATATTAACTGAATCTACGGGAAATTTTAAAGTCCTTGGTATATCTTCTAAAATCCCTTCATATCCTATGCCAATATATATGTTTGATGCTAAAGGATAATCTTTAGGATTATTAAATCTAAGGCTATATTTTTTATCTATGTATTTATCTTTCAATATATTACTATACAATTCTTTAGCATCACAAGCTGCAATAAAATAATCAGCATAATAGTCTTTATTGTCCTTGCTATGTGCTTTTTTTACTTGATTGTTATCAATTTCCAGATACTCTATCTCACAGGAAGTTTCTATTTGCCCTCCTAATGATTTGTATTTTTCAACCATACGAATACTTAAAGCTTTTGAGCCTCCAATAGGAATTGATGATTGACCTCCTGTAAAGGTTCCCAGAGGAAAAATAACTGATGAAGCACTATACTCACCTTCCGGCATAAAAGAAGCTATAGCATTTTTTAATGCTGGATTTTTGAATTTATTTGCTAGTTCTACAACACTAATTTTAGAATATTTTTGCATTATCATTCCTACATCTTTCATAGATAAAAAGTATTTTATCTTTTCAACTATATTCATCAAATCAGTAGGTTTCCCTGCAGGCACTGAAAATGATTGTAATTTTTTTATATCATCGCAAAATTCTTCTATTATCTCTTTATCCTCAGGAGCTAAGTCCAACCAACTTTTTTTCATTTTATTAAGATCTCTGTAGAAATGTACTGTGGTTTTTTCGTGTTCAACTGCCATAAAGCTTTCTGGCTCATAAATGTCTACTCCCTTCAATGCACCAACTGTATCCCAAAGGTCACGTATTTTTGTTCCTTCTTTAGTTCCTACCAACCAATGTATACAACCATCAATATGATACCCTTCACGATTCCATCCTGTGCATTCGCCACCAAGGGTATGATGTTTTTCTAAGATTGTAGTTTTAAATCCATTTTTTTGTGCAAAAATACCTGCACTTAAACCTGCTATACCTCCACCAATTATAACTATCCGCTTCACTTTATTAAATCCTCCTGTTTTTTATAAATAATAATTCTTCTCCAACTTCTATAAGCATTTTTTCTATATCATTTTCTTTTATCCATGAAGGTATATTGTTATTTACTATCATAACAAGAAAACCTGTTTGGAAAGCTCTCATTTTAAATAATAATTTTTTTTGTTCATCTCTACTTAATTTCTTCATATCTTCATCTTTAGACATTTCTTTTAACATATTTTCTTCTATACTTTCATAGGAAGACATATATTGATTAGGTTCAATAGCTAATTCTCTATATATTATTGGGTATTCTTTAGCTAAAGTTAGACTTGCTCTTCCAATTTTTTCAAACATACTTTTACCTTCCTGCTTCTCAAGATATTCTTCTGATAGAGAGAAAAATCTTTGTACGACACTCTCTACTAGTTCATCTACAGAATCAAAATTGACATATATTGGTGCAACTGATGATTTAAGTTTTTTTGCAACACTCCTAGCAGTAATTTTTTTTAATCCTTTTTCTTTAGCAATCTCCAAAGCTGCATCTACTATAGATTTTTTATCAAATTTAGTTTTAGGTGACATGATTTTCTCCTTGTATAATATTTGTTATATTACATTAGTTATATAATAATTGTTATACATTGTATTGTCAAGTAAAATCTATATTTAATTTTTTGTTAGCTCAGTAATTCATTTAAAAAAAGTTTTCTGATTAAATATATTTCTTAATTCATGACAAATAATTGACATTCAATTTTTGCATATATATAATTATGATAAATAATATTCATGGTTGTATATCATTTTAGAAAGAAGGTGAATCATCTTGAAAACAGACGATTTATATAAGCTTAAGAAAAAAGATATTGATAAAAGTGCTGAGGTTTTAGCTAAAGCTTTTTCTGATTATCCTTTGTTCAAACATATATTAGATGATAATCATAACAAGAAAAATATTAAAATTCTTACTAAGTTTATTGTTAAATACGCTATTCTATATGGACAAGCATATGCTACTTCTCCAGAAATCGAAGGTGTTATTTTGTTTAGCGACTTTAAAGATTATAAATTTACTTTGCTTAGATCCTTAAGATCTGGAGGTTTATCAGTTATGAAAATAGGTAGAGAAGCCGGCATAAGATTTAATAAATACGATGAATTTAATATGAAGGTACATAAAAAAAGTATAACTAAACCACATCAATATCTTATAGGAATTGGAGTTGACCCTGAAAAACAAGGACAAGCTTATGGCAAGAAGTTACTTACCTCGTTGCTGGAAGTTGCTGAAGAAAAAAATCATCCCTGTTATTTAGAAACCCATGATGATGAAAATGTTGAAATATATAAAAAATATGGATTTAAAGTAGCATCTAAGGATGTTATACCTGGAACAGATATTGTACAATTTAACATGTTAAAAGAATAATAAGGTTTCGATACCAGCTTGAATTTTTATATAAATATTATATGATTTGTAAATTCACAAAGAAAGTCGAGAAAAAAACTTCTTTTCATAGTACTATTTAGACGGTGGTGATAATTTGAAAAATATGGAACAGGTTGAAGCTGTAACAAAAATGCAAAATTATATATCAAAGAACTTGCAAAACAATCTTACTTTAAATGATATA
>CAZNLP010000144.1:0-5017 GCA_964574015.1 uncultured Clostridia bacterium
CCATCAACTCTAATACCATCGATGTGATACTTCTTAAAATAAAACATTGCATTAGATATAAGAAAATTTTTCACTTCTCTTTTAGAAAAATCAAACTTTTTGGTTCCCCAGTTGGGATGATCGATTCCTCCGTAAAGTTCCCAACCATCGAAATTCATAAGTCCGTGATCGTCTCTACAGAAATGTCCAGGAACCCAATCAAAAATAACACCTATTTCATGCTGATGACATTTATCTATTAAATACATTAAATCTTCAGGTTTTCCGTATCTGCTTGTAATGGAGTAGTATCCTGTAATCTGATACCCCCAGGATTCATCTAAAGGGTGCTCCATTAAAGGCATTAGTTCTACAAAATTATAATTCATATCCTTTAAGTAAGATACAAGCTCATCTGCTAATTCACGATAATTTAAGTATTCTCCATTATCCTTTAGTCTCCAGGAGCCAGCATGTAATTCGTAAATGTTAATTGGTTTGTTGTATAAATTTTGTTTTTGCCTGCTTTTTTTCCACTTTTTGTTATTCCATTTATAGCCATCGATATCTACAACTATTGAGGAATTATCCGGTCTAATTTCCGAATAAAAGGCATAAGGATCGGCTTTATACTTAACTTCACCGCTGTGGGTAAATATCTTGTACTTATATATTTCCCCTTCTTTAATATTTGGAAAGAAATACTCCCATATACCTGTATTTTCGATTTTATCCATAAGGTCTGCTTCGTCATTCCAATAATTAAAAGAACCCACTAAAGATACCCTCAAAGCATTAGGTGCCCATACTCTGAACACAACACCTTTTTTTCCATTTCTTGAGGTTAAGTGAGCTCCGAAATATTCATAACTATTATAAAGCTTATCACTATGATATTTTTCTATATATTTATATTCATTATTATTCATAATTCCCACTTTCTTTTTTTTAATTATACTATTAATTAGCCATTTTTACAATGTTAGGCCATATAAGAAAATCAAATTACACAATTTTAAATTTCTATTGATATTTAATATATAAAACTGTTAAACTATAATAAATACTTATATGAGGATGGACTTAAATGAAAAACAAAATATTTTACGGATGGTTTATTGTTGGAGCATCTTTTTTGATTATGGCTTTAGGTTGGGGAATTGTGTTTAACACATCCAGCATATTTATAGAGCCTATGAGTAAAACTTTAACCATGTCAAGGAAAGCAATGAATTTTACCTTTACTCTTAGAGCTATTTTTATGCTTATTATATCTTTATTTTCTGGAGTAATTTTCAAAAAATTTAAAATAATTAATGTTATGAAGATATGCAGTATTACTTTAGGTGTAACTTTCTTTCTTCACAGTTATATACAATCACCTATAATGCTTTATTTTCTTAATAGTCTTAGTACTATATCAGTTATACTTATAAGCGTGCTTCCTCTATCTGCTATTTTGAATAACTGGTTTCATATTAAAAGAGGTTTGGTTGTAGGTATATCCTTTATGGGTAGTGGTATCGGCGGTATGATTTTTAATCCCATAGCCGGATACATTATTGCAAACTACAACTGGCGTTTTGCATATCAGATTTTAGGTGTACTAATGATTATAATTGTAATACCGATAACTTTTTTACTATTAAAAACAAGGCCAAAGGACATCGGAGAGTATCCTTTAGGTAGTTCAAAAGAAATAGAAAAACAAAATGAAAATTCTGATGAAGAACTTCCTGGAATTACCCTATCAGAAGCAATGAAAACAGTAAGATTTTGGGCTATATCTGTAGGCTCAGTTCTTTTATCAATTATAGGATTATCTTTAATGGTTAATATATCTCCACATCTTACTAATATAGGTTATTCCGTTACCTATGCTGCAAATGTGGTAGCTTTAGTTATGGGTTCTCTAGCATTTGGAAAGATTGTCTTAGGACATTTATTTGATAAACTTGGCTTAAGAATAGCCACAAGTGTTGCTGTTTTTTCCCTTATTATCGGAACCTTGGGAATGCTCTATGCAACAAAATTTATAGCTTTATTCGCTATAGTTGCTGGAACAGGAATTGGTACAGCTTTTTATACTATCGCTAATCCTATTATTACCACAAAAGTTTTCGGTAGTAAAGACTACAGTTCTATCTATGGATTTTTAACAGCTGTAATTGGTATAGGAGGAATCATAAGTCCGATGATTGTTGGATTTTTGTATGATATATCCGGTAGTTACTACTCATCATATAAAATTATGCTGGTATTAGGTATAGTAACTTTTGTTATATATCAGTTTGTTTTTCCTAAAAAGGAGAATCAGTATGACTAGTCCCAATAGAAATACTCCTAAAAATGGAATAAAAATGGGTATCCCACTTTTTTTAAGCTACTTCCCGGTAGCTATAGCATTCGGTATTTTATCCAAAAACACAGGGCTAAATATTTATGAAACCGTTGGTTTCTCTGTCATAGTATTTGCCGGTGCAAGTCAATTTATGGCTGTGAGTATGATAGCTTCCGGATCAATGGGTTTAGAGATAATTATAGCAACATTATTTCTGAACTTTAGGCATTTTCTCATGAGCTCATCTATATCCCAAAGAATAGATTTTGAAAATCCTATAATGAAACCTATTGTAGGATTTTTTATAACCGATGAAACTTTTTCAGTAGCATCCTTTACTCGAGGGGAATTTACTGAAAAGTATATGCTGGCTATGGAAGTTACCGCTTATTTAGGATGGGTAACTGGCACAGGCATAGGATTTATCTTAGGTAGTATACTTCCTATGCTTTTACAAAAAAGTATGGCTATAGGCTTATATGCACTGTTTGTAGCTTTATTAATTCCTGAAATTAAAAAAACAAATAAAGCATTAGTTTTAGCCTTAGCTTCGGGAGTAACTAATACAATACTTGTTAAATTTTTAGATCTTCAGCAGGGTTGGAGTATAGTTGTTTCTATAGTTTTAATATCAAGCTTAGGCGTATTAATATACGAAAAGGAGGAAAGGTTCTATGAATAGTACAGTGATGATTATATTGGGAATGATGATAGTAACCTATATTCCTCGTCTACTTCCTTTTTACATGATGACCGGTAAGAAACTCCCCCAAAAAATAAAAATATTTTTAGAATTTGTTCCCTATACTGCTTTAGGAGCTTTAATAATCCCTGGTGCTCTAAATGCAGTCCCTGAAGCTCCCTTTGCTTCTGTGTTAGCTCTATCTTTTGCTGGAATATACAGCTATTTTAAAAACAATCTAATAGTAGCAGTAGTTGGTTCAATCTTTATAGTGTATTTATTATTTCTAATATAAAAAGTGCACAAACAAAATCAAGTAAGTTTTTGATGTGCACTTAAAATGATTAGAGGTTATTTTACAAAAAATCTTTTGCAGATTTTAGTCCATAAGCCGGTTCCGCTTCTAAAACTCCTCTATTTATAGCTCTTGCCATTACATCAGTAGCTAAAGCACCTACTGCATCGGGCATAACTTCTACATCTCCTGCTGAAAGAGTAAAAATTGTATCTCCATCAGCCATTGTATGTACCGGTCTAATTGCTCTTGCAAATCCATTGTGAGCTATAGAAGCTATTTTGTTTGCCTGAGACTTTGTTAATTTAGCATTTGTTATTATGCATCCTATAGTTGTATTTCCACTAAAAACATTTCTGTCCTTTGCATATTCTGCATACATAGTTTCCTCAGTATTTGATATAGCTGTCTTATCTTTATTTAATATTCCAGCTAATCTTTTACCGTTATCTACATCAACTACATCTCCCAATCCGTTAACAGCAACAATTGCTCCTACTATCAAATCTCCAATTTGAACTGCATATGTACCTAAACCACTTTTCATCATATATTCAGTACCTAAAAATTTACCTACTGTAGCTCCAGTACCTGCTCCAATGTTTCCTTCTGCTGGTTTTTCTGTGTTTGCATTTTTGCATGCTTGATATCCCATTTCCTTATCCGGTCTACACTTAGGATCTCCTACGACAAGGTCGAATAAAGATGCACCACAAACTATTGGAACTACTCCAACACCTACATCAAAACCTACGTTGTTTTCTTCCAGATACTTCATTGCTCCTGCTCCTGCATCTAAGCCGTAGGCACTACCTCCAGAGAGCATAACTGCATGTATTTGTTCTACCATATTTACAGGTTTAAGTAGTTCAGTTTCTCTTGAAGCAGGTCCTCCACCTCTCACATCTACACCGGCAAAGGCTCCTTTTTCGCATAATACAACTGTACACCCACTTCCTCCTTCTATATCTTGGGCATGTCCTATTTTAATACCTTCAATGTCTGTTATACTAACTTCTTTCATTATTTCTCCTCCTTGTTAGGAATTTAAACAATATACTTTATATTATACTACAGTGCACTCATTATTTGAATAGCCTGAATTAACGCTATAATTACACCTACTAATTTAGTGTAAATAAAAATTAAATTCTGTTTTAATTACGCAAATAAAAACTCAGAGAGTTTTTATTCCCTGAGTTTAAGTTTTATTAAGTTTTTTTCTAATCTTTGTATCCTCTAAATTCATCCGTTACTATATTCTTTTCTTCTACCCCAAAGCTCGTAAGCTTTTCAGTAATGAAGTTAACCATACCTGGTGTTCCTGAAATATAATATAAAGACTCATTTTTATAATCTTTTGCATATTTATCTATTTTTTCTGAAAAAACATTTCTATCAGAAATAAACACAATATCTAGTCCTTCTTTATCAACGGACTTTAGATATTCTTCGTAAGCAAATTCTCCTCTATCATCAGAGTACAATACCTTTAATTTTTTTGGCTTTATATCATTAGTGTCAATATTTTTTATAAACGACCTTACAGGTGTTATTCCAATTCCTCCGGCCATTATAAGTATTGGTCTATCTAAATCTTTCAGTAAAAATTTACCCATAGGTCCATCTACTGTCATATGATCTCCCTGCTCCAGCTCAAGTAAGTTTTTCTTGAATTCGCTAGGTTCTTCTACTATACGAGTTGAAATAATTAATTTTT
>CAZNLP010000145.1:0-5013 GCA_964574015.1 uncultured Clostridia bacterium
GCTGCAAAAAGACAAACTAGTATAAATGATGCCATCTGTGGGTTTAACATTTCAATAATGAATTTATAAGTAACATATTCTGACTCAACTTCACCTAGTAGTGGCACTCTTTGAAATACTCCAATATAAGCAGGTATCAACATCCAAATCAAAGTTACTAGCAAAGGTGCAATATAACCCCAAAAAGCAATTTTATCAGTTTTACTCGAATAGATACGCTGCCAATCTCCTTGGTCTCCTATTAAAAAAAACAAACCTAAAGAAATCGAATATACTCCAATCTGATTCCACCAATTATCCATATTAGTTAAGTTTAAAAACTCTTCTTTATCAATTAGTTGATAATACTCAAATGCATTATCCAATCCACCACTTAAGCGAATACTAAAATATAGAAGTAATATTAATCCTATAGTCTGTAATATTCCTTGGAGTACATCTGTAACGACAACCCCCCACAGACCACTAATTGTAGTATAAGATACTATAACTAAAAATATAATGAGTATTGATAGTTCCCGTTGAATACCAAAAGCAAAGGTTATAAGATAAGCTAATGCACTAAACTGCATTCCAATCATAGTTACATTTCTAATAATAATTCCAACAGCTGTTGGAATCCTTATTATTTCGTTATGCTTTGGATATCTAAGGGCAAGCATATCTCCTATACCGTATCTATTTAATTTTCTGATCCTCGTAATAAATAGAATTGCAAAAGGAAATCCAACAATATATGGTACACTTATAACCCAGTATTTACTCACTCCACTCAGATATGCCCAACTAGCAAGTCCTATTATTGTACCTCCACCTATCCAGGTGCCTAGGTATGTGAAAAGAATATAGGTGATTTTAAGGGATCTTCCACAAAAACTGTATTCCTCATAGGAATTAAGTGCCTTCTTTACAAAGAAAGCACTTAATATAAATAATAATATAATATATAATGTTATCCCATATATAGAAATAATCATTAAATCCCCCAAAAGTTAAAGTTTTACACTAATAAACTTATTTTTCGTCTTCAATTGTTTGCTGCTGTTTTCCTTTAATCCAATTTACAACTTCTTCTTGATCAAAACGTATATTTTTACCTAATTTTATAAAAGGTAGACCCTTTTTCTTTAAATTATATATTGTAGTTCTTGTAACTTGTAACATCTCTGCAACTTCTTCAATAGTAAGAAATTTTATTTCTTGTGACATACTATCCCTCCTAGTTTTAATTAATAATAGTTAACTATATTGTACATTAAAATACATTAAAGTCAAATTATTAATTAGAAAATTTTAAGAATTTTACGGTAAACTCCATTTTACTTTTTATTGTCATATGATAAAATATGAAAAGAGATTTTTACGTTATTTTTATATATCAAAGGGGTTTACTAATGAAAGAAAATTTATACAGAGAAGTAATAGAAAGTGTAGAATGTGCCTTTGCATATCATAAGGCTGTATTTAATGATGATGGAGATATGATTGATTATGTATTTGTAGATGTAAATGCATCTTTTGAAAATTTAACAGGCTTAAAAAGGGAAGATATAATTAATAAAAGGTTTGTTAAAGACGTTTGCTCTACTGAAGAATACGGCATGAAGTGGGTTAATAAATATAAGGATATAGTTAATAGTAATAAAGTATTGAAGTTTGAGGATTTTTCTGAAAATTTTAACAAACATTATGTCATAAAAGCCTATTCTCCTGAAAAGGACCATTTTGTGACGGTTTTTCAAGATAAAACTTTTGAAAAGAAAATGAAAGATATTGTACATTACTTTATAGAAAACATTGGAAATAATGTTGATTATGATAAAATCACAGAGTTTGCTCATAATGTTACCGGTGCTTCTTATACGGCTTTTAATCTGTTTGAAAGAGAAGGCAAAGAATTTACTACAGTATCACTATTAGGAGTGTCTAATCACATTAAAAAGGCTGTGAATTTATTAGGTTTTGATGTGCTTGATAATAAATGGAACTACGACCCTATAAGAGAAGAAAAAATAAAGGAAAATATAATAACTCACTTTAATTCTATACAAGATTTGACCGGAGATGTTATCTCTAAAAAAGTAATAAAAAAACTTGAAAATTTATTTAATATAGGTAATGTGGTAGTAGCAAGAGTTACTAAAGAAGGGAAATCCCTCGGTGATTTTACTTTAATATTTAAAAAGGGAGAACATCTAAAAAATCAAAATTTATTAGAATTATATCTATTTCAACTTGGTCTTTTTATCGAAAAAACCAGGATAGAGAAATCGCTTAAACTAAGTCAAAAAAGATTTTTTACCTTAGCTGAATATGCTCCTATAGGATTTTTATCCTGTAATATTAATGGTGAGATTATGTATGCCAATAAAAAGCTTTTAGAAATTATGGATTCACCATCCTACGAACATACTAAGGAGATAAATTTATTTGAATTTCAACAACTCAAAGAAAGAGGCTTTTCAGATAAGTTAAAAGAATGTATGGAAGAAGATAAAGAGTTAACCTTTGAGATGGGTTATAGAAGTATGTGGGGAAAAAACACATGGCTGAGAGTTCATTTTAAACCTCATAAAGATTACGGTAAAATCATCGGTGCAAATATCGTTGTTGATGATATTACCGGTAAAAAAAAGGATGAAGAAAAATTAAAAGAAAAGGCTAGTCGAGATCCTCTTACCAGAGCTTATAATAGAAATGCTATCGATGGAATACTTTTAGATAGGTTGGAAGAATCTAAGAAAAAGAAACTGGTAAGCTGTGGTGCAATAATAGATATTGATAACTTTAAAGAAATAAACGACACCTACGGTCATATCGTAGGAGATAAGATGCTTAAATATTTATCTTCGAGGATTAAGCAGGAGCTGAGAGAAGATGATTTGATTATAAGAACAGGAGGCGATGAATTTTTAGTTTATCTTCACGATATTAAAAACGAAAAGAATGCCTCATACTTTATAAAAAGAATTTTTGAGAAGTGTTCTTCTACTTACAGAATTGAAGATGAGCTTAAAGAAGAATGCTACAGCTTGGATGTTAGCTGCAGCATAGGTGTATCTTTTTACCCAAAAGATGGAAATGATTTAGAAGTACTTATGGCTAAAGCTGATAAGGCTTTATATGAGGTTAAAAAAAGTGGAAAGGATGGGTACCGACTATCGTTATGAGATTCTTCAAGGGAGACTTATAACGGTCATTCTGAATGATAATGAAGAATCTTAAGACTCTTCGTGCCTCAGAGTGACATAAAATTTCCATACTGAGTGACAATGAAGAATCTTAGTATTTGTTGCAACTAAGATGTTTCATTATATTCAACATGACAGCTGCCTTCTTCATTCAATGTGACATATAAATTTTATCTTCGCTCAAGTTTTACAATCTTTCCGTAGTTGTAGTTTTTAGTTATACTTTCTACATCCTGCTTCGCTTCTATTTTCCTTCCGTCTATTAGTTCTATATATACCTTATCTTTTTCTTCATGGATTTCTTTAATATAGTTGATATCTACATATCCGTTGGCACCATCGTTTTTAAAGATGGGCTTTCTTGCCTTAAAAAATATAAGTACATGTTTGTCGGAAAGGACAATAGGTACTTTATTTTTAATTCCTAACATTTTTCCGTATACCTTTCTATTTGCTTTTAGGTTTATACAGTAATGATCTGCCATATTTTTAAGGCAGGTGTTTACAGGCTTGTCTGTGATATAGCTTCTGCTGTCTTCTTTTAAAAGTTCCGTACAGTTTCCTATATTTTCTTCGTATTTTGGTATTAATGCTACAATCTCGTCGTAATTTATTTTTGTGCTCATTATATTCCTCCAAATATATTCTCAACACCAGGGCAATTTTAATTTTAACAGAACGTTTGTTCTATTTCAATTAGTTTTTGTTCTTTTTTTGTTTTTTATACTATTTATTAAAAAGATTTTTTATAGTTAATATCAGAATTTTTAACTTTTCCATTCTAATTTATGATTTTTCCTGTTTTTATTTTTAGATAACTTTGTATTAAGTTTATACTACCGGAAAAAAATAGGAAGAGCGCTCTCCCACAGGGAGAAATAAATTGAGTAAAGTAAAAAAGAATAATATTGAGGATTTCAATAAAGTATTGGAAGGAGCTTTAGAAGGTGATGATGAATCAGTAGAAAAGCTCTTTGATATGCTCAAGCCTCTAATTTTAAGTGTTTCTAGTAAGTTTTATTTTGGAGATATGGATAGAGACGATCTACTTCAGGAAGGAAGGCTTATGATTTTAGAATCTTTAGCAAATTTCAATAGAGATAAAGGTGTACATTTTTTAGGATATATTAAATCTAAGCTTAAGTATATGTATATGAATTTGAATAAAGAAAAGAACTATGAGGTTTCTCTAAATACAAGAGTAGAATTAGGTGAAGGAAGTGTAGAACTTATGGATATTTTGGAAGATGAAAGTGTAGATATAGAGGTAGATTTTTTAAACAAAGTCGATGTTGAGAATTTAAGAAATTCTTTGGGTTTTCTTACTTCTAGGGAGTATCAAGTTGTGAATATGTACTATCTTGAAAATATGAGTATGAAGGATATTTCAAGGAAACTTGATTTGGCATACAGGACTGTTGTAAATACGAAGGTAAATGCTGTTGAGAAGTTGAGGAAGATTCTTCGTACTTCTAAATGACAAATACATAGATCCTTCATGGGTAATCTTTTTCAGTGAGTTTCACAGACGTTTTCTAGCCAATCGACTTTATGTCTCTTGGGAAAGCTATGCATGAGACCTGCTAAAATTCTCTTTGAGAATTTTGCTAGGGCTACAGACAAACTCAGTATGACTGCTGCTGTTTTCTATAGAAACAGGGCTAGGACTTCAAGGATGACTACAAAAAGCCTGAGATTTTTAAGTCTCAGGCTTTTTTTGTTATTGTCATTTCGAACTTGTTGAGAAATCTAAGATTCTTCATTGTCATTCAGAATGACTTCTAATTATGAATTTATGATTATTTTTTCTTAGATACTAGTA
>CAZNLP010000146.1:0-5006 GCA_964574015.1 uncultured Clostridia bacterium
TCTATTTTCGGTCTATTAAAACAAACTTCTGATGAATATCCAACTGGTAATATCCCAATAACTTCATGAGTTTCAGGTAAATTTAAAACAGAAGATAATTCTTTTTCTCTAAATCCACTTACATAACAACTTGCCAATCCTAAATCAACTATTCCTAAAATCATATTTTCAATACAAGCAGATACATCTAGGTAAATTAATGTTTCCAAAGCTTTTTCACCATATCTATTAAAACTCTTTTGTTTATTTCCACAAATAACTATTAAAACTGGAGCTTCGAGCATCCATTCCTGTTTTTTATCACCGTTGTTGTTATTTCCAATAAACGTTGTATCAACTATTCTTTTTTTAATTTCTTCTGATTTAACAATAATAAATTCCCATGGTTGAATATTGCCTGCTGATGGAGCAGAGTGTCCGTATTCTAATATTTTATAAATTAATTCATCAGAAACATCTTTATTAATAAATGTCCTTATACTTCTTCTGCTATTTACAACTTCATTAAAATCCAATAAAGCACCTCCTCAATATTTATTTCCAGACATCTTTTAAAACTCTAATAATATTTTTCCCTAAGACTTTTTCAATTTCAGTATTGCTATAATTTTCCTTAACTAAATATCTTAGTATATTTTTAGATGATTCAGTAGGATTTTCCATTCCTTTAACATATCTTACTCTTTCAAATTTTTGTTTTCCTTCAGTTTTATTTGTAGAAAGCTGTTTCGAATATACTCCATGAAGCCCTGCATGATCTCCATACAATGTATCTGGTCCAAAAGCCACATGGTCTATTCCTACAAGGTCTTTAATATATTCAAAATGCTCCATGTAAGATTTGATAGAGTGATCTTTATTATTTTGGGTTAAAGTTGTATGAGGAGCCGCTTCTATTCCTATTACTCCACCATTTTTTGCACAGGCTTTCAAAACTTCATCTGGTGATAACCGTTTGCTATCCCACAAAGATTTTGCACCTACATGACTTAGAAAAATAGGGTAATCACTTTCCTTAATAACATCTAAAGTAGTTTTATAACCTGTATGTGAACAGTCTATAGCCATTCCAACCTTATTCATTCTTCTTACTGCTTCTCTTCCAAAACTTGTTAATCCACCATCTTTATCTTCTTTTATTCCTGATCCTAAAGCATTGGATTCACTGTATGTTATTCCCATCATTCTGACTCCAAATCCATATAATATTTCTATTCTATCTAGTTCATTTTCTATTGGAGCTGACCCTTCTATACTTGCTATCCATGCTATTTTATTTTCTCTATGTGCTCTGTAAATATCGTCAACTTTTTCACACTTAATTATCATTTCTTGATGTGCTATGTCGCTAAGTCTCATTCCAAGGTCAAAAAGAATTTCTTCCCATTTCCATCCATTTGAAGAATTGATAGTACAGGTTCCGTCTAACATATTATCAAAAACTGCATCATAATATGATTTCGATAATCCTTCATATGCACAGTGATCTCTTCCTACTCTTGTATATTCAAATACTTCATTAAGGTTTTCTGGAAGGAGTGTAGGATGCTCATGTAAAGATATAAAAATGTTATTTCTTGCAATATTTTCAACTCTTTTCTCTTGTTCACTGCTAAGCTCTATTAAAAATTCTTCTACTCTATCTACTTCTTCTGATAATTTAAATCTTTTAAAGTCATTTTTTTCTAAGTAACTGTATGCTTTATAATTATCATATTTTTTATTTAAGCCCATTTTTATACTCCAATGTTATTTAACATTCAATTCATCTAAACTGTTAACTTTTCCACTTTTTAATTTAAGAGGCGTTGCAAAAGCTTTTTTCGAATGCATTAAACCACTTCCAACAAGTGCTTCTGCCATTTTAAGTCCGATTTTTGACGGATTTATTACAGGTACTCCTACTTCTTTTTCAATTTCTTCCGCTACATCCAAAAACCCCATAGTCATACAGCCTAATACTAGTGAATCTGCTCTGTCGTTTTCTACAGCCTTTTTCCCTGCATCTATTATTTTTTTAAGTGATTTCTCTCTATTTTCTCTTAATTCTAAAACTGGCACATTTACCGATACTACAGATGCCAATTTTTCTAAAACTCCTGCTTTATATGCAAGTTCATAGCTGCTGTTAATCATACTGTCTTCAATAGTTATAACCGAGAATTTATTTCCTAACATTGCTCCTGTTATCATACTGGTTTGACCTGGTCCTAAAACAAGCATTTTATCAGTTAATTCTCTCATAGCATCTAAGCCTGGGTCTCCAGCACATCCTAATATTGCAGCATCATAATTTTTTTTCTCTAAATCATAGATTATTTTAGCAGTAGCTGGTATACTTAAATACTCTTCATACATACTTTCAATAGATGCTGGTCCTTCTTCAGCAGCTATAATATCTACTTCTGTATCTTTATTAGCCCAACTTTGTAGAAGTTCACCTCTTCTTTTTACTTCCTCTTTATCCATTGGTCCAGGTACAACATAAACTACTTTCATATATATCCTCCGAATTATTTCCAAACTTCTTTAAGAAGTCTTATAACATTTTCTCCCATTACTTTTTTTATGTCTTCATCTGAATAACCTGATTTAACTAAATATCTTAAAATATTTTTAGATCCTTCTGTTGGGTTTTCTATTCCTTTAACATATTCAACTTCCTCAAATTCATTTGTATTTCCTTGTGTTCCTTTAGTCGAAAGATGAGCTGCAAAGGCATGATGTAAGCCAACATGATCTCCATATAAAGTATCCGGACCAAAGGCCACATGATCTATTCCTACTAAATCTTTTACATATTCAAAATGCTCCATGTATGAGTATATTGAATGTTCAGGGTTGTTTTTTGTTAAAGTTGTATGTGGTGCAGCTTCTATACCAATAACTCCACCTTTATCAGCACATGCTTTTAAAACATCATCAGGAGCTAATCTTTTACTATCCCATAATGATTTTGCACCAACATGTGACATAAATATAGGTTTAGTACTATGCTCAATCACGTCTTTTGTAGTTTCTATACCAACGTGAGAGCAGTCAATTGCCATACCTACTTTATTCATTCTTTCAACTGCTTTTTTCCCAAAAACTGTCAATCCACCATCTTTATCCTCTTTTAGTCCTGAGCCTAAAGCATTAGCTTCGCTGTAAGTTACACCTAATACCCTTACACCAAATCCATAAAGTATATCTATTCTGTCTAACTCATTTTCTATAGGTGCAGCTCCTTCAATTACTGGAACTAAAGCTATTTTTCCTTCTTCATGTGCCCTGTAAATATCTTCGACTTTTTCACATTTTATTATAAAGTCTTGATGAGCTAAATCACATAACCTCATGCCAAGATCATGAAGAATCTCACTCCATTTCCATCCATTTTTTGAATGTATTGTACATGTGCCATCCATTAGATTATCAAATACACAGTCCCAATAACTTCTCGAAAGCTCTTCGTAAGCACAGGGTTGTCTTCCTTCCCTATTAAATTCAAAAACATCTCTTTCTAAATTTTTTGGAAAAAGTACCGGATGTTCATGTATTGATATGTATATACTATTTTCAGCTAGCACTTTTACTCTTTTTTCTTCTTCTTCTTTTAGTTCTATTAAATATTCAGGAAAAACTTTATCTCCTTCGCATAGTTCAAATTCTCTATAGTCAACTCCTGCTTCTAGATATTCATAAGCTTTGTATCCTTTATATTTTTTATTTGTTCCCATTCTATTACTCCTTTTGTTTAAAATACTGCTGTTTCTCATGAAACAGCAGTATTATTTTATTTTTTATTCTTCTAAATATACCTGACAAAGTGATTGTGGATCTACTAATCCTCTTAAATTAGATGGAAATAATTTAAAGTTTTTAAAGTCATCTCTATAAGCAAAGTTATTCTGCTTTACTACCATAGGTATATCTGGTACATCATTAATAAATTCTTTTTGGAATGTATCCATATTTTCCATTAAAACTTCTTCTTCAAGAGCAGCCTGCATATTTTTCATAGCCTTATCTGCTTCTTCATTTTCCCATGCCATCCAGTTTAAGCTGGATTCTGAGTGGTATAATGTAGTCATAGATGATTCTACATCATCTATGATTCCCCAAGTACCAATAGACATCTGCCAATCGTGAGTCTCATATAATTTATCAGTTTGAAGTGATTTGTCTAACGGCTGTGGATTTAGTTCTATGCCTATTGCTTTCATATTATCTACTAATATTCTTGATATTTTTTCATGTTCTGTAACACTATTAGCATACATTATGTTAAAGCTTAAATTTTCTCCGTTAGGTGCATTAAGTACTCCATCATCATCTGTGTCTTCATATCCGGCTTCAGCAAGTAGTTCTATAGCTCCCTCTACATCTTTATCTGGGAAATTATTTCCCATTTGATAATCTTCATATACAGGAGAAATAATTCCAGTCATTGGTACAGCATCTCCGTCAAAAGCAAAATCTATTACTGTTTGTCTATCGACTGCCATAGCCATTGCTGTTCTAATTTTTACGTCACTTAATAATTCATCTCTTAAGTTAAATGCAAAATGCTCATATCCTAAATCCATATTTGTAGCTACTTCGAATCCATCTAATCCTTCAAATTCTTTAGCTGTAGTAGCTGGGATTTCCTTTGCTGTTAAATCTATATCTCCTGATTTAAGAGCTAAAGTCATTGTATTAACATCTGGATAAGGTCTATATATAACTTTGTCTAAATATGGTTTTCCTTCTGGTGACATAAACCATTCATCAACACTTTCTAAAATATAGTACTGTCCTCTTTCATATTCAACTAATTCAAAAGGTCCTAACCCTACTGGATCATCGTTTGTAAAATTCTTAATGTCTTCTACTTCAGACCATATATGAGCTGGTACTATATTTTGCCAAAATCCAATAGTTGATATAAATGTAGGGAATGGTTCTGATAAACTAAATACTATAGTTTTATCATCAGGTGTTTCCCAAGTTATTCCTTCAAGTACTGACCACTGCCATTG
>CAZNLP010000147.1:0-4961 GCA_964574015.1 uncultured Clostridia bacterium
TTACCCTCCGGCAACAGGAGGAAAGAGGGCTAAAACATCTCCCTCTTTTAATTCCTTATCCACCTTTGAATGCATCCCATTAAGGATAATCAATGCTACATCCTCTTTTTTAATTCCAAGAAAATCCAGGACATCTTCAACAGTTGCCTTCTTATCAAATTCTATAGTTTTCTTCTTAAATCTATCTTTTCTAAATGTAGCAAAAAGCTTTACTTCAACATTCAAAATATCAGCTCCTAAATTACTTAAGTCCTAAAGCCTTAAGTTTCTCATCAGTTGGTATTCCGTCTTTAGTCCAACCTCTTTTTTCATAATACTCAGGCAGCATTTCTTTAAGTTTACTTACATTCCCTTTAGACGGTCCTTCAGGTATTTCATCATTAAGCAGTCTTGGTGGAAGTGTATCATCTTCCGGCTTAATTCCTGATTCTAAGTTGAACAATTTTTCTATATTATATATTCTATCTCCAGCCTCTAGTATAGAATTAGCATCGTGATTTGTTCCGCAGATAGCATTATAATAGTCGGCATACTCCTCTGCACCGAGGGCAAATGAAGTAAATAAACACATTCCTAAAGAGTCTATGGAAGCAGTTAAGTCTTGGAAAGTTTTACCCCACTGTCCTTTATCTTTCGCAGACAATCTATCCAACTGTTCAGGTAAACCTAAGATTTCAGGAGATACTAAATATCCTCTAACGTGACAGCCTCCTCTATTGGAAGTAGCATAGGTTAGTCCCTGTCCCTGAACTCCTCTTGGATCGTAAGCAGGCATTTCAAGTTTTTTAACAGACATAGACAACTCAGGCTTACCGTAGTTTTCTCCTAATCTGTAAGATCCTTCAGCCATTTTATCTCCAAGTCCTTCTCTGTTACCCATTCTTTTAACCCATTCGGCTATAGCTGTTCCGTTTCCGAATTCCAGCTTTAATCCATCTAATTCATCTTCTTTTATTAATCCTTTTTCATAAAGTTCAATAGCTAATGCTATTGTAGCACCGGTGGATATAGTATCCAATCCCATTTCGTTGCACCAGTAGTTCGCTTTAATGATAGCTTTTAGATCACTTAATCCGCAGTCTGAACCAAATGCCCATAAAGTTTCATACTCTGGTCCTCCAACTTCCTTATCATCCATTTTTACAAATCTACCGCAGGCTATAGGACATCTGTAGCATGCTGTATTTTTAATTAAATATTTATCAGCTAAGGTTTCTCCACTTATTTCTTCTCCACCATCAAATTGAGATTTTTGGAAATTATTTGTAGGTAAACTTCCAAGTTCATTCAGAATATTAACTAGCACCGCTGTACCATAAGCTGGTAGTCCTTCTCCAGTAACTCCATTTTCTTTAATTTTAGAAAGATTACTCTTAGTTAATTCTTTAAGTTTATCTTCATCGTGTATGTTAACTTTACCAGTTCCCTTTACAGCTATAGCTTTTAGATTCTTAGAACCCATTACAGCTCCTACTCCTGATCTTCCAGCAGCTCTGTCTTCATCATTTATAATTGCAGCTATTTTGCTTAAGTTCTCTCCACCTGGTCCAATAGCTAAAACCTTAATTCCTTTAGGGTCATCTTTTATTAATTCTTTTGTAGTTTCTGAAACATATTTACCCCAAAGATTTGAAGCATCCTTAAGTTCTACCTTATCATCTTCAATACTAAGGTATACAGGCTTTTCCGATTTTCCTTCGAAGATTACACCATCATACCCAGCTGATTTAAGCTCTGCACCCCAAAATCCACCTGAATTTGATGAAGCAATAGTTTCAGATAGTGGAGACTTAGTCACTACCATATACCTACCTCCGGTGAAAGCAGGTGTACCTGTTAAAGGTCCAGTTAAAACCATAAGCTTATTTTCAGGGCTTAAAGCATCAACTTTAGGATCAACTTCATCCATCATTAGTTTAGTTCCTAATCCTCTTCCTCCTATAAATTTTTTAGCCAGTTCTTCATTTAATTCTTCAACATTGATTTTACCTTCAGTCAAATTTACTCTTAAAATTTTTCCATTATATCCATTCATTAAAAAAACCTCCTTTTATTTACATATATAAGTTGCAATCTCCGTGCCAAAAGATATAATCTATTTCTTAACAACTTTTTTGCTTTATTATATGTAAATTAGAGGTTTATGTATCATTATTTATCATATTATGCTTTGTTTCGTTATAATTTTATCATTTTTTATAAAATATGCTCTATTATGATTGTTCTATTTCGTTACACTGTTATATTATGTTACATTGATTTTGTAGTTGTTAATTTTTCTGTAGAGGGTATTTCTGCTTATATCTAATACTTCTGCAGATTTTGAAATGTTGCCAGAATATTTATCTAATATTTTTTCTATATGTATTCTTTCCAACTCTTCCAAGCTTAAATTTTGTTTGTTTTCAATCTGCTTATTATCTCTTATCAAACTATCTTTTTTATCTAGAAAATCCAAAGGTAAATTTTCTGTGTTGATAATCAGTTCAATAAGATTTTCTAATTCTCGTATGTTTCCAGGCCAGTCGTATTCGGTTAAATATTCCATATACTCCTCTGGTATATCTACTTTCTTCTTATTTAGTTTTTTGGAAATTCTATTCATAAAATATTCAACTAACAAAGGAATATCTTCTTTTCTTTCTCTTAGTGCTGGGATTTTTAAAGGCAGAACATTTAGTCTATAATATAGGTCCGTTCTGAAATTACCTTTTTTTACTTCTTCTCTTAAATTTTTATTCGTAGCAGCTACTATTCTAACATCAATAGGTATTTCTTCTGTTCCTCCAATCCTCCTTATTATCCCTTCTTCTATAACTCTCAAAAGCCTTGTCTGTAAATCTAGAGGCATCTCTCCTATTTCATCTAAAAATATCGTTCCTCCATCGGCTATCTCGAATTTCCCTGGATGTCCACCTTTCTTTGCTCCTGTAAAAGATCCTTCTACATATCCAAAAAGTTCACTTTCTATAAGGTTTTTTGGAATAGCACTGCAGTTTAAGGCTACAAAAGATTCATCTTTTCTATAACTTTCATTTTGAATAGATTGAGCAAATATTTCTTTTCCCGTACCGCTTTCCCCCAGTATCAACACTGTGGATTTACTATTTGAAATTTTTTTCGCATAATCAATAGTATTTTTTATTGCCTTAGATTCGCCTATTATCTTATCAAAGGTATATATAGCCCTGCTTCCTGTTATCTTATTAGCTAATTTCCTTACTTTTTTCACATCTTTAAAAACATAAACTATCTCTCTTACCATGTTGTTTTTATCTACAATAGGGTATGCACTCATATTTACTTCCTGCTTATTCATATCTAAGTTTACATAAACATCCTTCTGCAAAATATCTTCTCTTTTTTTAATAACCTCTGATATGCTGTCCCAATCCTTTATCAGCTCACATATTCTTTTCTTTTTTATTTCTTCTTCTGTATAGCCAAACATTTTTTCCAAATAGCTGTTTGCCATTTTAATCTCACCGTAAAAATCGCTGGTAAGTATAGCTGCCGGTATAGAATTTAATATGGTTTCTATATACTTTTTACTTACAGAAAGTTTTTCGTTGTATTCTTTGATTTTTAACATATTTTCTATAGCATTAGCTGCTGCTGCTACCATGCCTAATGTATGAGAGTGAACTTCATCACTGTCTCCTGTTAAATCTATACAGCCTATTATATCTCCTTCAGGATTTCTAATAGGAGCTCCCGAACAGGTCCATTTATGAAAAACCTTAACATAATGCTCTTTTCCGGATACCTGTAGAGGTCTTTTTTCAACAAGTGCTGTTCCCATTCCATTTGTTCCTATATATTCTTCTCCCATATATGCTCCCGGCACAAGAGCATTGTTGAAGGCTTTTTTAAGTATATTTTCATCTCCAATTATATTTAATATACAACCTTCTTCATCGGTTAATATAGCAAAAAAATCCGTTCCTTTAACAAAGTTATACAAATTTTCAATAAAGGGACCTGAGGTCATAATTAAGTCGCTTTTTTCCTGTATTTTCTCATCGAGTTCATTATCTTTTAAAACTTTTTTGCTTTCTTTTTGTTCATGATCTATTCCGTAGGCTTTGCTTCTTATGTTTGATTCTTTTATAAAATTTCTTCTATCTTCCATAGGAATCTCCTTACTGATAAATTTAGATTTTTTCAATTTCCCTTTTATAGGTTGGTACTAATTCCTGTAACTTGTCTATTATTTCATCATCACTAAAATCATCAATTTTCAATCTACAATTGTTAAGTTCAGTAAACAGATTATTGCTATCAAAGTCAATAGGATTTCCAACAAAAATCTTTTTGTGTTTAGTATTGTTTATACCTTCTTCATGTAAAAGAAGTTCTTCATAAAGTTTTTCTCCAGGTCTAAGTCCTACCACTTCTATTTTTATATCACTTTCCGGTTCAAAGCCGGATAATTTAATTAGATCTTTTGCCAGTTCGTAAATTTTTACCGGTTCTCCCATATCGAGGACAAATATTTCTCCACCTTTTGAATAAGCTCCCGCCTGTATAACTAATCTTGTAGCTTCAGGTATAGTCATAAAGTATCTTATAACTTCTTTATGAGTGACTGTTATAGGTCCTCCTTCTTCAATCTGTTTTTTAAATAAAGGTATGACACTTCCGTTGCTTCCAAGGACATTTCCAAATCTAACAGCAGCAAATTCCGTAAGACTTTTTTTATGATAAGCCTGTACAATCATTTCGCATATTCTTTTAGTAGCACCCATTATATTTGTTGGATTAACAGCCTTATCAGTTGAAATCAAAACAAATTTTTCAGCACTGTAAGCATCGGCGTATTTAACCATGTTTAAAGTGCCAAAAACATTATTTTTAAAAGCTTCCTTAGGATTGTTCTCCATTAATGGAACGTGTTTGTGAGCTGCCGCATGGAATACTACATTAGGTCTATACTTCTCAAATATTTCTTCCACCCTTTT
>CAZNLP010000148.1:0-2687 GCA_964574015.1 uncultured Clostridia bacterium
TTGCAGTTGAAATGCTAATCTTTTAAAACTCTAATCTAAACAGCATCCTCCTTAACTTTCCCAGAAAGAAGAAGCTTAGCAACTTTCTCCTTCCCAGTCTCAAATGATGCATAAATCAGAGGAATAACTATTATTGTTAAGAATGTAGCTGCTAAAATACCTCCGATAACTGTTATTGCAAGAGGAGAAAATCTCTCTGAACCTAGTGCAAGCTGAAGTGCCAGTGGCATCATACCTACAACATCAGATAAGGCAGTCATCATAATAGGTCTAAATCTTGATCTGATACCTTCCTCCACAGCTTCATTTAAAGAGGCACCCTTCTTCCTTTCCGAATTTATAGAGTCTACCAGAAGTATTGAATTGTTTACTACTGTCCCGGCCAACAAAATCATACCAAGCAGTACCGGCATAGACATATATTTTCCAGTTAATCCTAAAGCCGGAGCAACACCAATTACAACAAGAGGGATAGCCATCATTATAGTCAGCGGATGTGTAAATGATTTAAATTGAGGTACCAATAGCAGATAGACGAATATTACAGCCAGAGATAGTAAAAAAATCATGTCTCCTATAGAGTCTGTTAAAGCCTCCTGTTCTCCCGTGAACTCCACGCTGTATCCTTGAGGGAGAGGAATCTTATCTACTTTTTCTTCTATATCTTCAACTACATGACTGAAAGCTCTATCTTCAGTATATCCTAAAATATTCACAGAGTACTCCATATTTTCTCTTTCAATTATGTTTGATCTGGACTCTATTTCAACATTAGCTATATCTTTAAGGGGAACAGAAACACCTATTGGACTCTCAATGTTTTTATTCATTAGTTCATCAACATTAATATTAGATGTATCGTAAACAACATTGATATCGACTGATGTTTCATCTAAAGTTATACTTCCAGCATCTCCACCTTCTACTTTCATATAAAGTTGTTTGGAAACATCTGCACTTGTTAATCCTAGTTCTTTCAATCTATCATTATCTAAACTTATAGACATTTGAAAATATGTATCGTTGTAACTTCTGTAAAGATTGGTTGTGCCTTCTACTGTTTCCATCTCTTCCTGTATAATATCTGCTAAATTGTACAGTACATTTAAGTTGTCTCCACTAATTTTTAAGGATATAGGAGCCGAGGCGCTTGTTACAGCTGTACCACCTTTTTCTTTGACGACAAACCTGTTTATGTCTGGAAGTTTTTCAATATGAGTTCTTAATCTTTCCTGAAACTCCCATATGCTTTCATCTCTTTCTTTCCTGGAGGTTAATTCAATAGTAAGCATACCTTGATCTGTCCCCATTATACCAAAATCACCCATCTGAGTGCTTCCTTCTTCATATCCAATTCGAGTGTCATATGTTACTATCTCAGGCTCCTGAGCAAGATAATTTTCAATTCTAGAAATAGTTTTAGAAGTATCTTCTAAGGTAGTTCCTGCTTTCATTTCTATAGTAGCAAAAGATACTCCACTGTCGAATTTAGGCAGCATTTCCATACCGTTTTTTTTGATAAACATTCCGCTGCCGCCTAAAAGAACTAATATTAATACAAAAGTTATTAGTTTATGACTTAAAACAGTTTTTGATAAATTCAAATAACCATTCATAAGTTTGTCCATTAATTTATTAAAAGGATCCGAAAGCTTTTTTAATCCTTTTTCGAGTTTTTTCATCTTTAAAGGTTCAAACAGTTTAGTTAATAAAGGTATAAGAAGCAAAGCTATCAACAAAGATGAAGAAATAGCAAATATTAAGGTTGTAGATAAAGGTCTGAACATTTCACCTACAAATCCTTCAACAAATAACAAAGGAACAAGTACTATTAATGTAGTTGTTGCTCCCGCTATACTAGGTAGAGCTACTTCTTGAGTTCCATCTGCCGCTGCTAAGTCTATAGATTTACCCATCCCTCTATGTTTGCTTATGTTTTCAACCACAACTATAGCTGCATCTACTACAAATCCTATACTTAAAATTAGAGCTGATAGAGTAACTAAATCCAAGCTCATTCCAAAAACTCTCATCAAGCCTAAGGTGCTTAAAAAGACCATAGGCATCGAAATAGAAACTACCAGAGACTGGGATATATTCCCTATAAAGAGTAGTATAACCGCCATTGTAAGTATTATAGCAATCATTACACTGCTGGTCATATTGTCTACCATTTGATTTGTAAATATAGAGTCATCCGATGCCACACTAATCTCAACAAAAGGATAGTCCGACTCTATTCTAGACAAATTATCCTTTATTTCATCTACTACTTTAACCGTATTAAAATCGGCTTTTTTAGTTATTAATAAAGCTAAAGATTTTTCTCCATTAAGTCTATAAGCACTTTCTTTATCTTCTATTCCCATACTTACATCGGATATATCACTTAAATGAACTGAATTACCGTCTGAAAGAGGAATTTTAATCTTGTCTAATTCATCAATATTAATATAACTTTCTTCAATTCTTAGAAGCATATCCCTTGAGTTGTAATTAATCTCTCCGGAAGGTGCTTTTATATTATTTTTTTGTATTGTACCTATAACCTGCTCTAAACTTAGATTGTAGGATTTCATTTTATCTTCATTAAGTTCAATTTTTATTTCTTGAGCATAGCCACCAAAAATATCTACAGAGGCAATTCCTTCAATTAACTGAAGCTCATATACAAGTTTTTCCTCAGT
>CAZNLP010000148.1:2787-4829 GCA_964574015.1 uncultured Clostridia bacterium
GACACATCCGTAGATACATCCATAGCGGAAGCTCCCGGATAAATACTCATAACCGTCGCGGTAGGAGCATTGGTTTCTGGAGACAGTTGGGTATTCATAGTAGCTCTACCGTAGGATCCAAAAATTATTATAGCGATTGCTAAAGCTAAAATCACATATTTTTTTTCAATAGAAAATTTACCAAAATTCATTAAATATCCTCCTTATCAAAAGTGTAAATAGGAGTACCATCGTAAAGGGAATCTAAATTATTTGATGCAATAATCTGTCCTTCTTCAATTCCGGATAAGATTTGATACATATTTCTCGATTTTGCACCAAGTTCAACTTCCTGTTCGTATACAAAACCATCATTATAAATATATACAACATCTATTTCATTAAGATTTTTTACTGAAGAAGCGGGTATAAGTATTTGATCTTCTTTACTAGAAAGAATAAAATTAACTTCTGAACTTGATCCAGGTGAGTAGGTTTTACTGCTATCTATAGCAATCTCTACAGTTCCTACTCTGGTTGCAGGATTTACATTAGAACTAATAAAAGTTACCTTACCAGTTCTAATCTCGTCTTCATTCCCTACTTTGTATTCTACTTTAATGTCGTTTTCTATTTTCTTCAAATCAACTTCACTTAAATTTACAATTATTTTTTGTTTATCGGTACTGCTTAATTTGACAGCAGGTTTGTTAGGCATAGCCAATTCACCTTCTTCAATCAACACCTGTGAAATTATTCCCCTGTAAGGAGCTTTAATCTCTGTATTTTCAAGAGATAGTTCAACCTCTGCTAAATTAGCTTCAAGTTCGTCTACTTGACTTGCTGTCATATTTCCTTCGTGGACAAGCTGGTTGTAGCTGCTATCGGCAGTTGATTTGAGCTCTTCCAGTTGTATTTTTAAAGAATCTACCTGATGAGCCACCTTATCTAATTCTGATTTTGAAACAGCATCACCTTCAAAAAGTTTTTTCATTTTTTCCAATTCTTTTTCTTGGAAAGCTATATTACTTTCAACATTTTTAATTTTATCCATAATAGGATTCGTACTGTAGAAGCCATCAACTTCTTTTGATAAATAAGCCAGCTGAGTTTCAAGTGTACTTTTCTTCTCCAAAATTTGATTTTTTGAAGCCTCAAGTTGGGATTTATCAAGTTTCATTAAAATATCTCCCTTTTCAACATAACTTCCTTCTGTGATTAATACTTCTTCAACATCACTGGTTACCTTAGGGCTTAAAATTGAAGAAGTCCCACTTTCAACAGTACCTATAAAATTCAAATCCTCAATCATAAAATTTTTTTCAACTTCTATAAGTTCTGTATATACACCTTTATTTTTTTCTGAAATATCCTGTTCTTCAGAAGAAGTTAAAAACACAGTTCTTCCTAAAGTCACGGATATTAAAATTACAAAAATTACAACAAATATTATCTTCCTTTTTGATTTAATCATATCTACACCTCTCAATTATTTTTCTTACATATAACATTATAAGTGAAATATGATTATTAAAGAGTTTCATATGGTACACTTGAAAACTAAAAAACCACCGAATTTTTATCCGATGGTAGAACTACAACTTCTTATACAATTACATATTTAGAATTGTTTCGTCTTTTATTATTATTGAATTATTATCATAATCAATAAGTCCTTCTTCCTTCATTTTCTTTAGTTCTCTAGATAAGGAAGTTCTGTTTACACCAAAATTTTCAGCCAGCTGTTTTTTAGTCATTGTTAGTTTAATAGTTAGGGAGTTGTTTTTACTGTACATGTATTTTATATAGTTAACTATATTCTCCCTTATAGTTTTATTTACAGAATGTTTCAGTTTACTGGTTAATCGAGCCGTATTCGTAGAAGAAAATTCCAAATAGGCTTTTAAAAAGTTTCTGTTGGTCCATAAAAGATCAAGAAGAAAATCCTTCTCGATTTTAAGCATAGTAGTTTCTGTACTTGCAGTTATAGTTAATGGATAATATGGTCTTTTAGAAAAAAGTAAATTTGCTCCCAAAACTCCTCCCATCTTAAAATCGGTAAT
>CAZNLP010000149.1:0-4811 GCA_964574015.1 uncultured Clostridia bacterium
AAGGATCTCTAAATATATGTCCTTGTCTAAACCAGTATCCTCCTCTTTCATAAAAATCTTTACCATCATAGTCTTTTAACGGCAAATATTTTTTTTCGAGTTCTCTCCATTTTTTCTTTCGTTTCTCTGGTTTTACTTCTGGATTTTCATAAACCCAATGTTGAAATTCATCAACTACTACTCCATATGGTATAAACAATATTCCTGAAGCTAAATGAGAATACTTATATTTGTCAGTTTCTTCTCTAAAAAACAGATTCATCCACGGCCAAGTTATAAATTCCATAGACATAGAGTGTATTTCACAAGCTTCTAAAGTTGGCCAAATATATTCAGGTATTTTAAAGTCTCTACTACAGTAATTTTGAAAAGCATGCCCAGCTTCATGTGTCAATACATCTACATCAGCAGATGTACCGTTAAAATTAGCAAAAATAAATGGTGATTTGTAGTCCGGCAAATATGTACAGTATCCACCCATGTTTTTCCCCGGCTTTGTTTCTAAGTCTAAAAGGTTCTTGTCAGTCATAAATTCGAAAAATTCTTTTGTTTCAGGAGAAAGTTCTGAATACATTTTATTCGCTTTGTCCAACATCCAGTCTTTATCTCCTTTTGGTTTTGCATTTCCTGTTAAGAATTCCAAAGGTTCATCGTAATACTTGATTTTTTCTAAGCCTAATCTTTTCTCTTGTTTTTTTCTTATTTTATTCGCAATAGGCACTATATTTTTGTATACCTGATCTCTAAATATTTTGACTTCCTCAGGCCCGTATTCTGATCTGCCCATTCTCAAATAACCTAATTCGGTAAAATTTTTATATCCAAGTTTTTTTGCCATTTTATCTCTAACTTTTACCAATTTATCATAGATATTGTCAAATTTTGTTTCGTTTTCTTCAAAGAAATCAGTTGCTTTTTCTGCTGCTTCTTTTCTGATTTTTCTATCCTTGGACTGTAAATATGGTCCCATCTGTGAAAGGTTTAATATCTTACCATCAAATTTAATTTCAGCTGAAGCTAAGAGTTTTGCATATTTAGTAGATAGCTTGTTTTCCAATTTCAAGTCTTCTACTATTTCATCAGAAAATGTTTTGATTTCTAATTCTGCTATCTTGAATATCCATTCGCCCCATTCTTCAGTTAATTCTTTTCTAAATTTTGAAGTTATAAGTGCTTTATAATAATTAGTTACAAGGCCTTGATAAATTGGTCTAATTTCATCATAGTAAGTTTTCTCTTTATCATAAAATTCATCTTTTGTATCTATAGATTGTCTTATTTCTACTAAAGTAGCCATAGTTTCAAAATAATTTCTCATCTCAATTAAATGCTGCATCTCTTCATTTTGATTTTTAAAACTATTGCTATCTTTGAATTTGTTTATATGATTATTAAATTCTTCTTTGAATTTATCTATATCAATCTTTTCGTATTTATAATCTTCAAATTTCAACACAATATCCTCCTTATAGACTTAAAACCTTATAATTGTCGTCTTTTAAATATCCAGTTAAATCCTTTCCAATATACAATACATCTACACCTAATTCCTCCAAGGATTCTACCGCATTAAAATTTTCAGCACATGCTTTACAGGCTCGAATTTTTATGCCTATCTCCATCATTTCTTTAAGTTTATTTCTAACTTTATTGTTGTTTACCACTAGTTCAGTTGTGCTTCCCCATATAATTAATGTTACATTATCCCACCATTCTTTTTTCTTAGAATTATAGGTATACATAAATATCATATTTTCTACAGTTTTCATATTATCATCTGTCCATAATACAACTAATTCTTTTGGCTGGTTCATAATCTTGTACCTCCTTAGTAAATTCTATTTAATTTTATAACTTATATGCTTTATTTGCAACAAAAAAAGCAGCTGATATCAGCTGCTTTATATTATCTTAGTAATTTTTTAAATAATTTTTGATTTCCCAATCATGTACTTCACTTGAGAAGTTTCTCCACTCTTTAAGTTTAGCATTATAAAAAACATCAAAGGCATGTTCTCCCATTGTTTCTTTAACTAATTCACTTTTTTTCATGTTTTTCAATGCTTCATATAGATTACTAGGATATTTATCTATTTTATATTCTTCATGTTCAGATTTACTTAGAGTATAAATATCTTTATTTATCATTTTTGGTGGTTCTATTTTATTTTTTATTCCATCCAAACCTGCTTTTAACATAACAGCATACACTAAATACGGATTAGCAGTTGGGTCTGGAGTTCTTAACTCAATTCTAGTTCTATTTCCTCTACTATTTGGTATTCTTATAAGCGCTGATCTATTCGACGCAGACCATGTTACGTTTGTTGGTGCTTCATAATATGGTACTAACCTTTTGTATGAATTAATTATTGGATTACATATAGCTGCTATTTCTTTTGCATGTTTTATTAATCCACCTACATAGTATTCAGCGGTCTTAGATAATTTTGTTTCTGTACTTTCGTCATAAAAAGCATTTTTACCATTTTTTATTAATGATTGATTACAGTGCATTGCGTTTCCACTATCTCCTGAAAAAGGCTTTGGTAGAAAAGATGCATATAAATCATGTTTTTGTGCCATATTTTTTACTATTTGTTTAAAGGTCATCCATTTGTCGGCAACTTTTAAAGCTTCATCATATTTAAAATTAATCTCATGTTGCCCTCTTGCGACTTCGTGATGTGATGCTTCTATGGTAAAACCTATTTCTTTCATCTTAAGTATCATATCTCTTCTTGCATCAATACCTTTGTCCACAGGTGAATTATCAAAATAACTCGCATTATCATGTATATCAAATCTTGGTTCACCATCGTCATCAGTGTTAAATAAGAAAAATTCGCCTTCAGGTCCTACATTTAAGTCAAATCCCATTTGTTTTGCTTCTTCTAATGCTCTTTTTAGAATATCTCTAGGGTCCCCTTCAAAAGGTTTCCTGTCTTTATCATAAACGTCACAAAAGATTTGTGCTATTCCATTTTCATTAGGTCTCAAAGGAACAGGTTCAAAAGTTTCTAAATCAGGTATTAGATACATATCTGACTCTTCAACTCTTCCAAATCCATCAACAGATGATCCATCAAACATTAAATCCCCATCTAAGGTATTTTCCAATGCATCTGCTGTTATTTCAATGTTTTTACCGAATCCAAAAATATCAGTAAAATTCAACCTAATAAATTTAATATCCTTCTCTTTTACTTCTTTAATAATCTCTTTTTTTAATTCTTCGTCTCTCTCCGTTAAAATGCAATAGTCATCATCTTCTTTTGTTAACAATTTTATCAATCCTTTCAATTTTTTTCATAAAAAATACACCAGTGAATCTGGTGTTTCTTTATCAATTTCGTTTATTAATTATAGGTTAAAGGTAAGTTTTTATCAAACTCACTGAGTTGTATTGAACTGTCTCTAATGTATACCTGAATGCTTTAAAGGGTTTAAAGTAGTATAACCGTATTAATTTGATGTTATACTGTGTTATATGTCATTATTCGATGATATAAGAAAAAGGAAAGTCTAATTAGACTTTCCTTCCTTTATTAATTTCGTTTTTCTTTTCCTTGTAAAGCTTTTTATCTGTATTTCACGTTTCAATGCTTCACTTTTACTTTCAAAAGTTTCGAAATATTCAAGTTCTACAGGTAGTCTACCTCTGGTATATTTTGCTCCTTTACCGGAATTATGTATTCTTAATCTTTCATCAAGATTATTTGTATATCCAGTGTATAGAGTTTCATCACTACACCTAAGTATATAGACATAAAACATTTTTAGCTGATTATTTCTTTTGGATCTAATTCAACGTTGTATTTGCTTCTTAATTCTTGAACGTTTTTATTATATACTTCAAATTGTTTTTGCTGCATAAGCTGTTGTTTAATTTCGTTTTCTACTTCATAGTATGTTTTTTGTTTTGAAGGCATCTTTTCATCAAGTTGAATTATATGATATCCAAATTGAGTTTTAACGGGATCGCTTACTTCTCCCTCTTCCATATCAAATACTACTTCTTCAAATTCGGGAACCATTTGTCCTTTTCCGAATTCTCCAAGTCTTCCGCCTTTTTTACTTGATGGACAACTTGAGTACTTGGCAGCTGCATCTGAAAAATCAAGTCCATTATCTAACTCTTCTTTTATTTCCTTTGATTTTTCTTCATCATCTACTAATATATGTTTAGCTGCTACCTTTTCATCTTCAACATACTTATCTTTATTTTCATTATAAACATTTTTTACTTCTTCATCAGATACTTCTACATCTTCAAGTACTTTTTGAACTGCATATCTTTGAAGTAGGTTTTCTTTTGTTTCATTTAATATTTTTTGAAAACCTTCATCTTTATCTAATTCCTTCTCAACAGCATCTAAATAAAACATTTCACCTGCTATAAGTTCGTTAAGAAGTCTTTTCTTTCCTTCTTCGCCCTGCATCTGCATTGCTTGTTCCTGAGGCATATTGTTAAGTACCTTTTCTAAATCATTTTCAGTAATCTTTCTTCCGTTAACCTTTGCTAATACTTTATTTTCTTTCACTATAAATACTCTCCTTTATAAATTTCTCATTAAAGTGTAATACATAAGCTGTAAAATTGCAAATTATACAAAGTTTTTATTTGTTTTTTTCTTTCAATAGTTCTTTTACCCAAAATACAAAAGATACTTCTCCGTATTATATACATGAAAATATTAAAGGAGGTTTTTAAAATGAAAATTAAATTAAACAAAATTTTAGTGTTAGTTTTAGTTTTAGCATTAATGGCAACTACAGTTTATGCACTACCAAACAACGATAGAGGTAAT
>CAZNLP010000150.1:0-4806 GCA_964574015.1 uncultured Clostridia bacterium
AAAAATAAGCATTAATGAAAAAAAGAATGTTTTCGAGGAAACTTTTGAAGGTAAGCTTAGCAAAGAAACAAATAATTTTATAAAAATTATACTTGATAAAAGACGAATAAAAAATATATTTGAGATTATAAAAGAATACGAAAAGCTGGTAGATGAATATAATGGAGTAGTAAAAGCCGATGCTTACACTACAATGCCATTAGATAAAGATACTCTTAAATCATTAGAAAAAAAACTTAGTAGTATTACAGATAAAAACGTTAAGCTGGAAAATAAAATCGATAAAAGTTTAATTGGAGGAATCAGGATAACTTTAGGAGATAAAGTTATCGATGATACCCTAAAAAGCAAACTATCGAATATGGAAAGCAGCTTAAAAAAATTAATAGTGTAAGATTGGGGTGACTAAAAAAATTATGAGTTTAAGACCAGAAGAAATCAGTAAAATTATAAAAGAGCAGATAAAAAAATATGAAAAAAACCTTGACGTTGTTGATATAGGAACGGTTATTGAAGTTGGAGACGGTATAGCAAGAATCCATGGTCTTGAAAAATGTATGGCCGGAGAACTACTTGACTTCGGGAATGATGTTTTCGGTATGGCACTAAATCTGGAAGAAGATAATGTAGGTTGTGTTTTATTAGGAAGCGATGAAGACATCAAAGAAGGAGACGAAGTTAAAAGAACAAAAAGAATCGTAGAAGTCCCGGTAGGGGAAGCTATGATAGGTAGAGTTGTCAACTCTTTAGGTATGGCAATAGATGGAAAAGGACCTATAGAATCTGAAAAGTACAGACCTGTTGAACAAAAAGCATCAGGAGTTATAACCAGAAAATCCGTTACTGAACCGCTTCAGACCGGTATCAAAGCAATCGATTCGATGATTCCAATAGGAAGAGGTCAGAGAGAGCTTATAATCGGAGACAGACAAACGGGAAAAACAGCTATAGCAGTTGACACAATTCTTAACCAGGGAGATCAAGACGTTATTTGTATATATGTAGCAATAGGTCAAAAAAGATCTACAGTAGCAAAAACAGTTGAAATATTTGAAAAGAACGGTGCTATGGACTATACAATTATAGTATCAGCATCGGCAAGTGAAAAAGCACCACTTCAGTATTTAGCACCATATGCTGGAGCAGCAATAGGTGAAGAATTCATGTACAATGGTAAAGACGTACTTATAATATATGACGATCTTTCAAAACATGCTGTTGCTTATCGTGCTATGTCGCTACTACTTAGAAGACCACCTGGAAGAGAAGCTTATCCGGGAGATGTTTTCTATTTACATTCAAGATTATTAGAAAGAGCAGCTAAATTAGATGATGAATACGGTGGAGGTTCAATGACAGCTCTACCTATTATAGAGACCCAGGCCGGAGATATATCAGCCTTTATACCAACGAATGTTATATCCATAACAGACGGTCAGATATTCTTAGAAACAGAACTTTTCTTCTCAGGACATAGACCGGCAATCAATGCTGGACTATCGGTATCCAGAGTAGGAGGAGCTGCACAGATAAAAGCAATGAAAAAGGTTGCAGGAACACTTAAGCTGGATCTTGCACAGTATAGAGAGCTTGAATCCTTTGCACAATTTGGATCGGAGCTTGATGCTGAAACAAGAGCAACTCTTGATCACGGACAGAGGCTAATGGAAGTAATAAAGCAGGATCAGTACAAGCCTATAGAAGTAGAAAAACAGGTTATGCTTATATATGCAGCTAATGAAAAATATTTAGAAGATGTTAAAGTTGATAAAATAGAAGAATTCGAAGAAGAACTCTACGAATTTATGGATGATAACTACCCTGAAATAGGAGTTGTCATAAAAGAAAGTGGAGAAATGACCGATGAAACTAAAGAAAAACTCAACAAAGCATTAGATGAGTATAAAAAGGAATTTGAAGAAAAACATAAGGAAGAATAAAACTGACGCATAAAGGTCGGGAGGTGATAACTTGGGCCAGAATATGAACGACATTAAAAGAAGAATTAAAAGTGTTACTAGTACAAAACAAATTACTAAAGCTATGGAATTAGTAGCTACTGCGAAACTTAAAAGAGCAAGAAATAAGCTTGAAAAATCCAAACCATATTATAATAGGATTTATAAGAGCATAAGAGAGATAGTTGCTTTTTCTAAAGGTGTAAGACACGAATTTTTAGAAGAAAGAGAAATTAATAAAACTCTATACATAGTATTAACAGGAGACAGAGGATTAGCCGGAGGATTTAATTCCAATATATGCAAACTTGTAGAAGAAGACGTAGAAGATAAATCCAAAGTCAAACTGATATGTGTAGGTTCAAAAGGTAGATCCTACTTTATCAAAAGAGGATACGATATAGCATATGAAATGACTGGAGTTTCTGAAACCCCTGAATTTTCAAATGCTCAAGTTATCGGAGATAAAGCTATTGAGATGTATAAAAGTGAAGAAGTAGATGCTGTAAAGCTTGTATATACTGAGTTCATAAGTACTATAAACTATAATCCGAGAGTACTGGATCTTTTACCTCTTGTAATTAAGAATAAAGAAGAGCTTGAAGATGAACTTAAAGAAAATAGCGAAGAAAATCCGATAATATTTAGATATGAACCTTCACCGGGAGAAGTATTAAACTACCTTATCCCGAAATATATAAGCAGCACAATATACGGAGCAAGCATTGAATCCTCTGCCAGTGAGCAGGGATCCAGAAGGGTAGCCATGGAAAGTGCAACAGATAATGCAGAAGAAATGATAGATGATCTTAATCTTCTTTATAATAGAGCAAGACAGGCTTCTATCACTCAGGAGATATCAGAAATTGTTTCCGGTGCAGATGCCCTTGAATAATATCGAAAGGATGTGAGAAATATATGGCAGAGCTAAACAAAGGAAAAGTCAAGCAGGTTATAGGACCTGTAGTAGATATAGAATTTAGTGAAGACAATCTTCCAGAACTAATGAATGCTGTAAAAATAGAACTTAATGAAAAGATAATAGTTGTAGAAGTTGCTCAGCATATTGGAGACAACACAGTAAGATGCATAGCAATGGATTCAACAGATGGATTTGTAAGAGGAATGGAAGCCATAGATACAGGAGAACCTATATCAGTACCCGTAGGTAAAGAAACCTTAGGTAGAATGTACAATGTACTTGGAGAGCCAATTGATGGAAAAGAATTAGGTGAGGTAAAACAAAGAACACCAATTCATAGAGAAGCACCGAGTTATGAAGAACAAAGTACAAGTACTGAAATATTTGAAACAGGTATAAAAGTAGTTGACCTTATTTGTCCATATTCAAAAGGTGGTAAAATTGGACTCTTTGGTGGAGCAGGAGTTGGGAAAACCGTACTTATTCAGGAGCTTATACATAATATAGCTAAAGAACACGGTGGACTGTCTGTATTTGCAGGAGTTGGAGAAAGAACGAGAGAAGGTAACGACCTTTACTACGAAATGATGGAATCGGGAGTTCTAGATAAAACAGCCTTAGTATTTGGACAGATGAACGAACCACCGGGAGCAAGAATGAGAGTTGGGCTTTCAGGTCTTACTATGGCAGAACACTTTAGAGATGAAGAAGGACAGGACGTACTTCTTTTTATAGACAATATATTTAGATTTACTCAGGCAGGATCGGAAGTTTCTGCACTACTTGGACGTATGCCTTCAGCCGTTGGATATCAACCAACACTGGCTACAGAGATGGGACAGTTACAGGAGAGAATCACATCAACTAAATCAGGATCTATAACTTCTGTACAGGCTGTATACGTTCCGGCAGACGACCTTACAGACCCGGCACCGGCGACAACTTTTGCCCACTTAGATGCAACTACAGTACTATCAAGAAAGATTTCTGAGATGGGAATATATCCGGCAGTTGATCCATTAGATTCATCATCAAGAATCTTGGATCCACAGGTTATAGGAGAAGAGCACTACAATGTAGCTAGAAGAGTACAGGAAACTTTACAGAGATACAACGAGCTACTTGATATTATAGCGATACTTGGTATGGATGAATTATCCGACGAAGATAAAATTATCGTTTCAAGAGCAAGAAGAATACAGAGATTTTTATCTCAACCTTTCCACGTAGCTGAACAATTTACCGGTACATCAGGTACCTACGTACCAATAAAGGAAACTATAAGAGGATTTAAAGAAATCTTGGAAGGTAAACACGACGAACTACCAGAACAGGCATTCCTACTTGTAGGTACAATTGATGAAGCGGTTAAAAAAGCTCAAGAGATGAAAAAAGAAGGAAATGAATAAAATGTTCCTAATTAATTTTAGGAAGAGAGGTGTAGTTTATGAATGAAGTTAAGCTGCAGATATTAACGCCAGAAAAACAATTCTTTGATGACAAAATACAGCTAGTTGTTGTAAAAGGTGTTGAAGGAACTATAGGTTTAATGTACGACCATGAACCTTTTGTAACACCATTAGGAATAGGCCCGATAAAAATTTTGCAGGGAAATGAAGTTAGGCATGCAGCCATATCTCAAGGATTTGTTCAAGCTATGGAAGACAAAATTGTAATTCTTGCGGATACTGCAGAATGGCCGGAAGAAATAGATTTAAAAAGAGCAGAAGAAGCTAAAAAAAGAGCAGAAGAAAGACTTAAGAAAAGACACGAAGATGAGATAGATGCTTTAAGAGCAGAGATAGCTCTTAAAAAAGCTGTAACACGTATAGATGTTGCAAGTATGCCTCCCAGGCACAAATAACAACAACAATAATAATAATAATAAGTAAAAAATCGAACTTGATTAAAAAAGTTCGATTTTTT
>CAZNLP010000151.1:0-4804 GCA_964574015.1 uncultured Clostridia bacterium
GTTTTCTAAGCTCTAAGAACCTATTTTTTAATCTTAAATCTTCTGATATATCATCGTCGTCTTTTATATATATCGGTGGTGTATCAGATTCGCTGAATATTTTTAGATCCTCTGCATATATTTCTATATCTCCTGTAGGTAGGGAAGGATTCTTAGACTGTCTTTCTCTTACTACTCCTTCTACCCCGATTACATATTCAGACTTTATTTCTTCACTTTTTTCTAAAACATCCTTATTAATTTTGTCATCAAATACAACCTGAACTATCCCGCTTATATCTCTTAAGTCTACAAATACAAGTCCACCTAAACTTCTCTGCTTTTGAGTCCAACCTGTTGCTATAACACGTTTACCGATGTTTTCTTTTCTTAAATTTCCGCACCTTACTGTAGGTTTAAAATTCTTTAATGTTTCCATTCTTCCTCCTCATTACCTTTATTTAAGATATTTTTCCTTATTTAAGTTTACATAATTATATTTATGGCAATAATCTTTCAAGCTCTTATTATAGGGAATCCTATGTACTTTATTATTTCTAATAATCTTACTTACACTTCCCAATCCTGCTGATATTATG
Organism: uncultured Clostridia bacterium; assembly: GCA_964574015.1. Taxonomy (GTDB): domain Bacteria; phylum Bacillota; class Clostridia; order Tissierellales; family Dethiosulfatibacteraceae; genus UBA8670. The sequence continues at coordinate 579 of CAZNLP010000151.1, forward strand.
TTTTGTGTTTCCTCAATTATATTTATATTGTATAAGGATTCTTTATTCTTTAAAGAATAACCTATATTGTCAAGATTGCCAAGTATATTTTTCTGCCTGTATAAATAGTATGGCTTGTATCCTTCTTCTAATAATCTATTATATGAATAATTATATGCTTTTTCTAAGTCTCTATCTGGGATTATATTTTCGTTAAATTTTATGTTGGATTGATTTTTAATTGCCAAGGTATGTATAGTAATATTGTCTGGTTTTAGTTTTATTAATTCATCCAGTGTATATTTCATATCTTCTACATTTTCACCGGGCAGACCAATAATCAAGTCTGAGTTTATAAGAATATTTTCTTCTTTGCATATTTCAAAGTATTTATTAAACTCATTTAAGTCCTGTTTTCTATTTAAACGATCTAATGTCTTTTGATTAAGACTTTGAGGATTTATACTAATTCTAGTTACATTATATTTCTTTAGTAATTTAATCTTCTCTTTATTTAAGGTGTCTGTTCTACCTGCTTCGAATGTAAATTCTTTAAAGCACTTTATATTATCGCTACAAAATTTAAGTAGTCTCTCCATATGGGATACTGATAAGATTGACGGAGTTCCTCCTCCAATATATATGCTTTCTACTTCTAAAGAATACTTATTTATAAGGTTTAAATTTTCCTCAAGATCTTTTAACAGATATTCCATATACGTATCAATATCTTTGTCTTTACTTATAAAGGATACGAAGTTACAGTAGCTGCATTTGCTTGGGCAAAATGGAATGTTTATGTATAGTGATGTTTTACTACTGTCTATTAAGCCCCTTTCTCTTGAAGCTATATCAATCAGTTGATTGATTTTATCTGTTTTTAATAAGTATTTTGTTTCAAGTTCATTTTTTATTTCTTCAGGTTCTAAACCTTTACCTAAATACTTTCTTACAAGCTTAACAGGTCTAATACCTGTTAGTGTCCCATAATCGGATTTATAGTTATAGTAATTTGATAAAACTTCATATAAATTGTTTATTGTTAATTTTATCTTACTGTAGTTGAAGTTTGTATTATCCTTAGTCTTTTCATCTAACAAACTTCCATCTTTAAATAGTTTTACAGTTGAACTGGTGTCTTTATATATGCATTCAATAAATAATCCTTTTTTAGTAAAATCATCTGTGAAAATAATATCTTCATCTGGTTTAAATATCTTTATTATATTAAATATATTTATATTGTTTTTAGAACTAAAATTTTTAACATGAATCATCTGAAAAAAGGATTATTTTCTTTCTCAAACTTAATAGTTGTAGAATCTTCATGTCCCGGATAAACCACCGTATCCTCATCTAAAATCAATAGTTTTTCTTTTATGGAACTTATTATTTTATCGTGATTTCCGCCTGGCAAATCCGTTCTACCTATTGATCCTCTAAATAAAGTATCTCCACTAAACAATATTTTTTTATGAATTACACATATGCTTCCCTCCGTGTGTCCGGGAGTATGAATAACTTTAAATTTCATATTGTCTATAGTAATATTATCTCCTTCATTAAGAAGCTTGTCGGCATTTACTGATATTCCATTTTTATACATCCTGCTGGTAAAATTCAAATTCTCATCCTTAAGCATGTTTATATCTGCTTTATGTATGTAGATGGGAATGTTGTATTCTTTCTTTAAATCCTGTGCTGCACCAATATGGTCTCCGTGACCGTGGGTCAATAAAATTAATTTTGGATTGTAAGAGTTATTGTTAATTAATTCTTTTATTTTTTTACTATCTGCACCTGGATCTATTATCATTACATCTTTTGATTTTTCGCTTCCTACTATATAGCAGTTTGATCTATATGAACCTACTCTTAATTTTTCTAATATCAATATACTTCCTCCTTGTTAAAATATTTTTTTGCTGTCTAATAATATAGTAACGGGACCATCATTTATTAAATTAACCTTCATATCGTCTCCAAAGGATCCCCCTTGAACCTTCTTAATATGATTTTTGCAGTTTGTTATTAATTCTTCATAGTAGTTTTCAGCTATATTAGGGTCCTCCGCTTTAATAAAGCTTGGTCTTCTGCCTTTTCTTGCATCTCCCTGAAGAGTAAACTGTGGAACTATTAGGAGTTCTCCATCAATATCTTTAAGGCTTAAATTCATTTTTTCATTTTCATCTTCGAAAATTCTCAGATTACAAATTTTATCTTCTATATAGGAAAGGTCCTTTTTATCATCGCCTTTCTCTACTCCTAATAAAATCAACAATCCCTTGTTGATTTTACCTACTATCTCATTATTAACTTTTACTTCTGCTTCTGATACTCTTTGAACTACTGCTCTCATTTTGCCTCCTATTTCTTATGTCTAAATACATCTATTACGCCTTTAACTTTTTTGAAATTTTTGATTAATAAATCAAGTTCTTTTGATTCGCTTATTTCAAAGGACATATTCATGATAGCTATTTTATCTTTATTTACTCTTAAATTCAAGTTTGTAGCATTAATATTATTTTCCGTGTATATATTTGTTATATCTTTTAGCAGACCGGGTCTATCAGCTGCTTCTATTTGAATTTCTGCAAGAAATTTTTGTTTTTTACTGGTGTCCCATTCAGCTTCTATAAGTCTGCCGTCGTTTTCCTGATTGGAAATATTTGTACAGTCAAGTCTATGAATTGAAACCCCTCTTCCTCTTGTAATATATCCTATTATATCATCACCAGGAACAGGATTGCAGCATTTAGCAAATCTTACCTTTAGGTCATCCATTCCTTTTATGATTACTCCAGAGGTGGGTTTTTTTGATTTTTTCTTCATTTTTGACTTTAATTTTTTAGGGTCGACTTCAACATTTTGGGTCTTTATGTATTTGTTTTTAAGTCTTGTAATTATCTGCAGTTCTTTTATAGAACCGTTTCCTATTGCAGCATACAAGCTATCAAGTTTGTTTATATTTAGCTTTTCTGCTACTTCTTTAAGCCATTCTTCTTTTAAAATATCTCCAGGATTATAACCCTGTTTTTTAATTTCTTTTTCGAGAAGATTTTTTCCTTTTTCTATATATATGTCTTTATCTTTAGTTTTAAACCATCTTTTTATTTTAGTCCTTGCCTGACTGCTTTTGACTATTTTAAGCCAATCTCTGCTTGGACCATTACTATTGCTTGATGTTATAATGTCTACCTGGTTACCATTTTTAAGTTTGTAATCAAGGGGAACTATTCTACCGTTAACCTTTGCTCCTACACATTTATTACCTACAGCAGAGTGAACTCTATAAGCAAAGTCTATAGGTGTAGAGCCTTTTGGTAGATTAATTACATCTCCTTTTGGTGTAAATACAAAGACCTCATCTGTATAAAGATCTATTTTTAAAGATTCCATAAATTCTTTCGGGTCTTTTGTTTCCTGCTGCCAGTCTAACATCTGTCTCAGCCAGTTTAATTTATCTTCAAATTCATCTTTTTTAATATTTTCTTTATACTTCCAGTGAGCAGCAATACCGTATTCGGCTGTTCTATGCATTTCGTATGTTCTGATTTGTATTTCAAATGGATTTCCATCTGGTCCTATTACGGTAGTATGTAAAGATTGATACATATTAGGTTTAGGCATTGCTATATAATCTTTAAATCTTCCCGGCATTGGTTTCCATAAAGTGTGAGCTATACCTAGTACTCCGTAGCAGTCTTTAACGTCTTCTACTATTGCTCTAATAGCTGACACATCATATATCTCATCGAATTCTTTGTTTTTAACATACATCTTTTTATATATGCTGTATATACTTTTCCTTCTTCCGGTTATTTCACCTTCGATTTCAGCTTCTTTAATTTTACCTCTAAGAGTTTCTATAATGTTGTTGATAAAATCTTCTTTTGCCTTTGCTTTTGCTTCGATTCTTCTTGATATATCTTTATATCCTTCAGGATCTATATATTTTAATGATAAATCTTCAAGCTCCCATTTGATTGAGGCCATACCAAGTCTATTTGCTATAGGAGCATATATTTCCATAGTTTCAACAGCTTTTTCTTTTTGCTTATGAACAGGCATATATTCTAATGTATTGATATTATGTAGTCTATCTGCAAGTTTAATGATTATTACTCTTATGTCTTTAGACATAGCTATAACCATTTTTCTTAAACTTTCAGCCTGTCTTTCTTCTTTTGTTTTATATTTAACCTTACTTAATTTTGTAACCCCATCAACAAGATTCGCTATCT
>CAZNLP010000152.1:0-4773 GCA_964574015.1 uncultured Clostridia bacterium
CATATCCGGTGTATTTACCAATATATAACTTGCGTTTTTAATTACTGGATAGTTCATAATTTCCTCCTGAAAGTAATATTATTTTCATATATTTATATAACAAATGGGTGTACTAAACACCCATTTGTTTTAATTTATCTTAACAAAATTTACAAAACTCGTCTCTGATATCAGTCATTTCTTCAACTATTTCATCAACGTCTAGAACCATTTCCATCATACCTATCTGGTCTTCATAAACTTCTTCATCAACTTCGTTTTTAAATTCTGATTCGCAGCAGTGATAAACTTTTAGTCCTAACTGGACTCCTGTCAATGGACCTGCAAATGTAGGGTCTCCTGCTGTTACGGTTTCTGCAGCTAATCCAGCTGCTTCTCCTTCAGCTGCACCTAATAATACTACTAGGTTTTCAGCACCGTGTTCCTCAGCAAAATCCTTTACTCTTTTTTGGTTTTCTAGATCCATTGCACCTGCGGCAGTTCAGACAAAACATTCAGTAGATGAAAAAACTACATCAGCTGGTGTCGACTTTAGGCATTCTTCTATAGCTGGTCCTGGTACGCCGTCTCTGTCGCCTATTACAATAACTTTTTTGTTTTCAAATAAGCTCATTTTTCCACTTCCTTTCTTATATTTAAATTTGATTTATTTTAAACATATTTTTTAACTACTTTTTCAATGTATTCCTTGTTTGCATTATCCTTGTTTATTTCTTCTACTTTTTCTCCATCTTTATATACTATTAAAGTAGGCAATCCAAGAACTCCTTGGGATATAGCAACTCTTCTTGCTTTAGTTGTATTCAATTTCGCAAATTTAATTTTGTCTCCATATTTTTCTGAAAGATCTTCTACATCTGGCATTAGATCTTTACAGGGTTGACAGGCGTCACCCCAGTAATCAACAAGCATATATCCTTCTGAATTTAATACTAACTCTTCGAAATTTTTTTTATCTAATTCTAACATTTTAACCTCCTTGAATTTGTTTATAAATTTATTTTATTCAAAAATAGTTTGCTCTGTTATGTCTGTCTCAAGAGCAGTTACCGCTCTTTCAACAAGGTTTCTTCTTAGTTTTTTCTCTTCTTCCTTTGTGTAGGATGGATTACCTAAAGGATAAGGTATTGCTACAGTTGGTACTATTCTATTTGCTCCTACTGTTTTGGATATTGGTACTATTGTACATAAGTGAACTACCGGTAAACCTGTTTTTTCAATTTCCTTAACCATTGTTGCACCGCAACGTGTACAGGTACCTCAGGTAGATGTAAGTATAACTGCATCTACTCCGTCGTCTAATAGCTCTTGAGCTATTTCAGCTGCAAAAGATTTTGCAGCAGCTACTGCTGTACCGTTACCAGTTGTTGTATAAAAATAGTTATGTAGTTTACCTATTCTATTTTCCGACTCCATTTCTCTAAGTACATCTACTGGAATAACCCTATCAGCATCCTCATTTGCAAAAGATGGGTCGTATCCGCCGTGAGCTGTTTCATGGTCATCACAGGTCAAATCTTTAAATCTACTTATATTATATTTTCCATATTTTGAAGCACTTGATGCTTCAATATGATCGGGATTTTCTATTGGTACGATACCGCCGCTGGTTACAATTGCAATTGTTGCCTTAGACATATCTTTTATGGCAGGGCTTGGAGGAACTCTATCAAATTCCGGCATCGGAAATTCTGTTTCGTAGTCTTCCTTGCTCATTTTTTTAATAAGCATATCTACTGCTCTTTCAGAACCTCTTTTTTCTACGAATACATTTTTTCTTATGCCTCTTTTCATATAACCTTCTTCTTCAGGGGATAAGATAGTTTCATTTTTTAAAAGTTTTTCTGATAATGAAGCTATTTTTTTCACAGCTTTTCTCATACCAGCAGCTGAATTTTTAGTTTCAACTACATATACTTTTTTCTTATATATATCGGCACCTGGATTTTCAATATACATGCCAGTTATAGCTTTAATCCCAAGTTCTTCTTGAACTGCTGCAGATATATCTCCGCAAGCCATACCATATCTTCCTGCGTTAAATGCTGGCCCGGCAATAAAAAGGTCTGGATTTTCTTTTTTTACCATAGCAAGTATTTCTTGTTTTGCTTCTTCCGTATTTTCATTATAGTAGGAATCGCCGCATATTATTGTGGAATTTATCTCTGCTGTATCTTTTAAGGCACTTTGAAAAGCCTGTCCAGGACCTACAATTCCTTCTCTAATTTCAGGTTTATGGTCGGCTACTTCTTCTCCACCGATACCTGCATAAAATTGATTTATATAGTGTAATACTTTATAATTAGCCATTTTCAATCCTCCCTTCTAATATTCTCTTGCTGTGAGCTTATTGAATCCAAGCTCATTTGTTGCTCCAATGATGGCTTGAAGTTCTATTGTGAGATTTCCATTTTCGTCTATATTTCCTTCAAAACCTCCAGCTATCTTACTTACGTAATCCATATGACCGATAACTTTTTCCATAGGTGGGAGAGTTACAACTTCATTGGCATTACCACCTGTTACTACAGCATTAGCTTTTTCGTCTGCATCGGCTAATGATTGAGATCCACCGTCTCTACCGGCGTATTCGTCGGTTATAATTACAGTATCTATATTTTTTTCTTCTATTTTTTTACAGTTCATAATTAAATCTGTATCGGGATTTCCAAATCCTTCCTGTGAAATAACAACTCCATCTACTCCTATATATTCTGCTAGTTTTGCTGTCCAATTTGATGCTCTCTCCTTATCAGCTAAATATACATTTTCATTGGTGATTATTATTCCGACAAAATTTATATCTTTACCATGTCTTTTATAAAGGTCATGTACGACACAGTTGTTTTGGTGGTGATATGTTGTGTTTTTATCACAGGCTGAAACACAGTTACCGCTGATTATAGCCCCATCCATTAACTCAGTTGGGTATATAAGGGTAGGAATAAAGTGTTTTACATCAACACCGTATACATATGTATCGTGTAAAAGTCCCTGACTTTGAAGCATTTGTACATAGGCTACAGTAGGTAAATCCTTATATTGTCTACTGCTTTTCATAATAGGTAAAGTTTCAAAAGTTTCTAGATCATCTGGTTCAAGATTTCTAGCCAACTCTCCAAGATATGTAGCCGTTTTTAAACCGGCTAATCTTACTGCTTTTTCATAAGTGTGAGGTTTAACATCATCTTCTTTATAGCAGGAAACTACTAAATTGTTTGTTTTTGAAAAGGGTGTGTACTCAGCACCTATACCGGACATATCAATGATTCCTTCCTGGAATCCAACAATTCTTCCCGTTGTTACAACTGCTAAACCTTTAAGTACGTGAGTTCTACCTGAACCAACAGTTTCATCTTTAGAGATTACTCCTGGGAAAATACCTCCAGGCCCTGAAACCTTAACTCTTGGTTCTATTACATCTTTTACAGGTGTAATTCTCGTGCTTTCTCCTGGTTTTGCAAGGTCAACCTTAACCTCCTTAATATGGTCATCTTCAAGAATAAGATTTTCTATATCGGATTTATTAACATATAGAGTGTGTCCTTCAATTCTTGATTTTTCTGAAAATTCGATATTATTGATTACAATATTACCTAATTCTAATTTCATGATTCACCTCCATGGTTTTATATAACAAGCTAATTAAAGCTTATTAATAACATTTTCAATTAAACTTAAATCAATTTCTCTGAAGTCTTCTAAAACTTCTTCGCTAATTTCTTTACTGCTGATATAAAACTTTTCTGCAGATTCAATACTTTTTTCAATAATTGATAAAGATTCTAAATTTAAATTGTTACCATCTTCACTTACGAGGATAGTTTTGTAGGGAGTTTCGTTTGGTTTTACACTGCCAGATAGAGGATGAGTTAGAAGCTTATAGCCTTTATGAATGTAATCTCTTGTTTCTCTCAATACACCTTTATAACTTGTATCTAGATAATCAACATCCCAATCTTTTGAAAATAAGTCGTAAACCATTGAATTATTTGTGATTACTTTAACTTTCATATGTACCTCCATGCAAACAAAAAAGGATAGCAAGAAATATACTTGCTACCCTGTTATTAACCTGAGAGTTTCTCTTTATAAAAAGATTGCTCCTTCGGTGCATTGTGCTTTTCAGAGTTTTGTCCACAAACGGTCCTTTTACCTGAGATCATCACTTTCCATAGAATTTTGAAAAGCTTACTCCTTCGGCGTCGTAATTAAATACGAACTCTCCCGCCTGCTTCATCCAATTATTAAGTTAGTTTGATAATATATTAACTAACTCTAAAAGTCAATACTTTTTTTGAAAATTATAATTTATTAATATTAAAGTAGATTTCGGGGTATAAATAAATTATATATATTTAATGGAATCATTTAAATAAATGGTGGAGTGACGAATATGATAATAAAAGAAAGAGCAAAAAATGATTATGTTGTAGTAATAGGTGGTGTAAATATTGACATAACCGGGTTTCCCTATTCAAAATTAATTTCGAAAGATTCCAATATTGGAAAAGTAGAACTGTCCCTTGGAGGAGTAGGAAGAAATATCAGCGAAAATTTGGTTAGATTAGGAGTAAATACTAAACTTATAAGCATACTTGGAGATGATATTTACGGTAAAAAGATTCTTGATGAAGCTGAAAAAATTGGATTGGACATGAAAAACTCTAAAGTTATTAAAGGTAGCAGCACTTCCACATATCTAGCAGTATTGGACGACAACCAAGATATGGCCGTTGCTATTGCAAGTATGGATATTTACGAACAAATGAC
>CAZNLP010000153.1:0-4738 GCA_964574015.1 uncultured Clostridia bacterium
TATTCAATATAGTATAATCAAGTAATAAATAAAAAAATGGAACTAAAATAGATTTACTACGTCTATATAAATAATAACAGGGGTGAATATAATATGAACCAAGACCTAATAAGAAAAAGTCAAAAAGGTGATATAGAGGCTTTTGAAGAATTAATTAAAGAACATAAAAAATATGCATATAATATAGCTCTTAAAATACTAAAAAATAAAGAAGATGCAGAAGATATTTCACAAGAAGCGTTGGTAAAAGTTTACCAAAATATAAAAAGTTTTAACATGAATTCTTCATTTAAAACTTGGATGTATAAAATAGTATTCAACGCCTGTATTGACTTCAAGAGAAAAAAAAGACTTAAAACATCATCTTTAGATGAACCAATTCATTATGGTTATGATGACATACCAAAGCAAATAGAAGATAATAAAAAAAATCCAGAAAAATTACTATCAGAGAAACTTAATAAACAGCTGGTACAAAACAGTATAGATATGATGGATGATGACTTTAAAAATGTAATCATACTAAGAGATATTCAGGGGTTTAAATATAAAGAAATTGCAAAAATACTTGATTGTAATGAGGGTACCGTTAAGTCTAGAATAAGCAGAGGTAGAGACAAATTAAAAGAGATTATCATACAAAATATGTAGGAAAATGGAAGGTGATTTTATGAACTGTAAGGAATTTAAAGAAAAAATATCTTTATATATAGATAATAAACTTACAGACAAAGAAGCAGCAGAATTCGAGGACCATCTTAATAAATGTGAAAATTGTCGTATAAAATTAGAAAACACAAAAAATATTATTAAGATAGTTAAAGATACTCCACTTGAAAAATTGCCAGAAGGATATTGTGAAAAACTTAACTATAAATTAATGGAAGAAAAAGCAAAGAATAAATGGAATTGGAAGAGGATAACAGCAATTGCGGCAACCTTTGTAGTATTAATAGGAGCAACATTCATATTTTCAAACCTAGGAATGGGAGGGGCGAAAACTTCTAATGATATGGGATTCATGGAAGAAGCAGCTGAAGAACCTGCTTTTAATGTAGACACCCCCGAAGAAGAACCACTTATAATGGAATCTCCTGGGGATTATGGAGAAGCTGAAGAAGCACAACAAGATGATGCTTTAAGAGAAGAAATGGGATTTACTGCATCTACTGATGGAGAAAAAAATGTAGGTATAGCCTCAGAAGACTCAAATTTTAGAGATAGAGAGTTAAAAATTATTAAGACAGGAAGTTTGGAAATTGAAACATCTTTCTACGATGAATATGTAGAGAAAATAGAATCTATTGTAAGAGATAATAAGGGTTACATAGAAAATATGGAGACATATACAAACAATTACTACTACGACAGCAGTAACAATAAAATAAAATTAAGAAATGGCAGATTTACAATAAGAATACCTAATGAAGCTTTTCAGTCTGTATTTGATTTTCTTAAAGGTGAAGGAGAATTAATTCAGGAATCAATAAATGAAAACGACGTAACTAAGTATTATTATGAAATAGATAATAAGGTGAAAAACTTAGAAGTTCAGGAAGAAAGACTACGGGAATTGATGAGTAAAGCGGAAAATGTAACGGAAATTATGGAAATCGAAAGAGAACTAACAAGAATAAGAAGCGAGATAGATAACCTTAAGATGAACCTTTCAGATATTGATGACAGGGCTGCAATGTCCACAATTCACTTAGGTGTTAGAGAAATAGAAGATAAAGGTAAAATTCAGCCGGTAGATGAAAATGTATGGTCTGAAGCTAAAGAAAGTTTTACAAGATCAATAAATAGAATGATTAATTTTAGTGAAAATACATTTATTTCATTGGTAGGATTTCTACCAGTATTAACACTTATAATAATAGTTTTATTTGTAGTATGGATTATAATAAAAAAAATATTTAAGAAAAAATAGATGAATCACATAAAAATAGACCTTGATAAGAGGTCTTTTTTTATGTTTGTAATTGATATTAAAATATAATATAGTATGTATAATAGACAAAATAATTAATTAGGGAGTTTTATATATGAGTAAAGATAAATTTGTAATTATTGATGGAAACAGTGTTTTATTTAGAGCGTATTATGCACTACCACCTTTAAAAAACAAGAAAGGTGTTTTCACAAATGCAGTATACGGATTTTTAACTATGCTTTACAAAATAATAGATGATTATCAACCGAAATATGTATGTGTAGCCTTTGATCCTGATAAACCAACCTTTAGGCACGAAAAATATGAAGATTATAAAGCGGGAAGAGCAAAGGCTCCAAATGAATTAGTAATGCAGTTTGGTATGATAAGAGAGGTTCTAGATAAACACAACATTGAATATTTGGAAATAGATGGATATGAAGCTGATGATGTAGCTGGATCCCTAGCTAACAAATTTAAAGACAAGGGAATAGAAAGTTATTTGGTTACAAGCGATAAAGACTATTTGCAACTAATTGAAAAAGATATCACTGTAATGCTAACTAAGACCGGCGTAACAAACATAGTAGAATTTGACGAAGAAAAAATGGAAGAAAAATATGGAATAACCCCTGATCAATTTATAGATTTAAAGGCTTTGATGGGAGATAGCTCAGATAATATTCCAGGAGTTTATGGTATAGGAGAAAAAACTGGTCTTAAACTTTTAAAAAAATATAAAAATTTAGATGGAGTTTACGAAAACATTGACAAAATCAAAGGTAAAGTGAAAGAAAAATTAGAGAAAGAAAAAAGTCAAGCTTACTTAAGCTATACCTTAGCTAAAATAATAAAAAATTTACCATTAGATTATGATTTAGATTTTTTTGAATATGCAGAAGCCGACAAAGAAGAGCTAATGAATTTATATGATGAATATGAATTTAGAAAATTAAAAGATAGATTCAAAGAAAGTGCCCAACTTACTTTTGGTAGTGATGATGTAAAAGTAAAAGAAAAGGAAAAAATCATAAAAGAAATACCAAAAGCTAAAGAAATTAATATACAAGAACTGATTAAAAAAATAAAACAGAACAAAAAATTTGGTTTTAAATTTCTATATGATGGTGAAAGGGTATATTACTCAGATATAGTTTATGCTGGGTTTATAATAAATAATGAATTATATTACCTAAAGGAAAATATAGTTCAATCACTAACTGAATTAAAAGAAGTTTTTGAAGATAAAAAAATAAAAAAAACAAGTCATCATATAAAGGATGAGCTTATATATCTCTTGAAAAATAATATCAACTTAAAAGGTATAGATTTCGATACTATGATAGCTAAATATATCATAGATCCCTCTGAAAGAAGCTATGATATAGATAGACTTGCTTACGAATTTTTAGAAATTGATATTTACGGAGAAGGCCATTACTTAGGAAAAGGTAAAAAGAAAAAGAACTTTAGAGAAATTGAAGAAGAAAAATCTTTGAAATATTTATCTGAGACATTATATATAATAGAGAATATTAGAGAAAAGCTTGAAAAAAAGATAAAAGAATCTAAAATGGAAAATCTTTATTTAAGCTATGAATTACCTTTAGTTAAGGTTATGGCATCAATGGAAGTACTTGGGTTTAAAATAGATAAAGAAGAATTAAATAGTATCGGAAATAAAATCAAGGGGAAACTTAAAATATTAGAAGAAACTATACAGGATTTTGCTGGAGAAGAGTTTAATTTGAATTCCCCTAAGCAGTTAGGAGAGATATTATTTGATAAACTAGATTTACCCGTAATTAAAAAAACAAAAACTGGGTACTCAACTAATGCTGAAGTTTTAGATAAACTAAAAGATAAGCATCCTATAATTAATAAAGTCATAGAGTACAGACAACTATCAAAGTTAAACTCAACTTATGTAAATGGCTTTATAAAATTAATTGATAAAGAAGATGGAAGAGTTCACTCTAGCTTCAAACAAACCATAGCTTCAACTGGTAGAATTTCTAGTACAGAACCTAACCTTCAAAATATTCCTGTAAGAACAGAAGAAGGAAGAGAATTAAGAAAAGTTTTTGTGGCGGAAGACAAAGAGTATATCCTTTTGGATGCAGATTATTCTCAGATAGAATTAAGAGTACTAGCCCACGTAGCTGATGAAAGAAAATTAATAGAATCATTTGAAAATGGAGAAGACATTCATACTAAAACTGCTGCTGAAGTTTTCAAAGAACCTGTGGATGAGGTAACATCCATAATGAGAGGTAGAGCAAAAGCAGTTAACTTTGGAATTGTATATGGGATAAGTGATTATGGATTAAGTAGAGATTTAAATATTTCCAGAAAAGAAGCAAAAGAATATATTGATAATTATTTAGAGTATTATTCTAATATTAATAAATATATGAAAGAAATAATTAAAAATGGAAAAGAAAAGGGATATGTAGATACAGTATTCGGTAGAAGAAGATATTTACCTGAATTAAAATCAAGAAACTACAATGTTCGTTCTTTCGGTGAAAGATTAGCTTTAAATACTCCGATACAAGGAACAGCAGCAGATATTATAAAAAAAGCTATGATAAATGTATATGAAAGATTAGAAGATGAAGGATTAAAATCAAGACTTATACTCCAGGTGCATGACGAACTTATAATTGAAGCATACAAGCCAGAATTGGAAAATGTAAAAAGTATTCTTAAAGAAGAAATGGAAAATGCTGCTAAATTAAAAGTAAAACTAGCAGTAGATATGAATACAGGAGTAAGTTGGTATGAAGCTAAATAAAAAGATTA
>CAZNLP010000154.1:0-4686 GCA_964574015.1 uncultured Clostridia bacterium
ATCATTATCTATAAAAGCAGCATAGATATCACCATTTTCTGATACCCCTACTTCTACATCACTAACTCTTCCATCAGAAAAGCCAGCTGTTCCTAATATCTGCCAAGTATTTGTTGGTACAGTAACATTGACAGAACATACTTCTGTGTTGGTTGATGCTGTTTCATCTCCAAGAGGTGTTTCTAATGTGTTTGTAATTTTACAGTAGTAGTAAGTAGTTCCTTCTTTAGATGTTGAAGGAGTGTATGTATTCAAAGTAGCTCCTGTTATTAAAGAAGCTCCTTCAGTACTATTAGCATCATTGCTGTACCACTGATAGGTCAAAGTTCCTTCACTTACAGTAGCTGTGGTTTCCAGCTGTATATTTTCTCCCAAATCTACTTCCTTATCTACCGGTTGCTGACTTATTTCAGGTGTCTCTGCAGTATAAACCGGAGTATAGTCCTGTTCGTATTTTTTAACCGTAGCCTTGTATTCGTGAGGTGGAGTATTCAAATATTTGTAATCTCTGTAGGCTATGTAAACCGTATCGTTGATATCAATATCTATATCTACATCTTCTGGAAGAAAAATATTTGCAGAATACCATCCTGTGAAATCTAAACTTCCTAAATTCGACCAGGTAGATCCATTGTACTTATGTACGTATATATTTTTGCTTAAAACTACTGCAAGATAAGGATTATCCCAGCTGTCTAAAGCAAGTTTAATATCCTTAAAATATGCTCTTCCCATCCCAGGATTTTCTCCTACATCTATCCATTTACTGTTGACATATTTTTTAACGTAAACTGTATCTCCTAAAGCAAAGGAAACATAGGGTATGTCTTCACTTGAAATTTCTATATCCATAAATTGATAGTTGCCTTCTGATGAATCTAAATCTAATATAGTTTCCCAGCTGCCAGTATATTTCTTAACTACAGCATTATATTTACCGGTACTTGAGTTATATTCTGTAAATCCTGCATACAAAACATTGTTGGTGTCCCTCTCTAAAGAAGTATATCTTGTAATAATATTAGAAGATATACCATTGCTTCCTATATATATCCAGTCCGCACCGTTGTAGTTCATAACTGCAGCTTTTCCCGATTTTGATTCGTCTCTAAATAGTAAATAAGGTAAGTCTCCAGAATCCAACACAAATGACGGGTAGTTAGCAACTCCAGGTGTGAATTTATCAATTCCTATAGAAACCCATGTATTTCCGTCGAATTTTTTGACTGTTGGTTTGTTATCTTCGCCACTTCTAACGTCTATAAATGCCAGATGTGGAAATCCTGAGTTGGGAACATACAGACATGGATTGTAAGCATACTCTTCCGGAAATCTTTTACTCCCTATAGGTTTCCATATTCCTTCACTAGGATCGTATTTCATTACCGTCGCACTTCCGTATTCGACAGATTTATCCCAAAACGATACAAAAGGCACTCCAGTAGTGAGAGAAATATTTAAATTTCCAACATCTCCATCTGAAAATTTTTCGTTTCCTACTATTTCCCATCCAACATCTGCTGCTTCGGCTTCAATGCTAATCGGCAGTAAAAAACTTGAAAAAATAAGTGCAGCTGTAAGTATAGTGCTTAATGTTTTTTTCCATTTCATTTTATTAACCTCCTCTTTCTTTTTAATACCATCTTTTAATTTTCATTTATTCTTAGTTTTATTTTATTATAGGAGATTTATATTCACATCACCCCTAAGGGTGAATTATATGATTTTTCTTTATACAAAAAGTTTTTTGAGTGGTATAATTAAATTACATTGTGGTGATTGAAATGTTTATAGAAAAAGATACGTATAATTGGAAGTATATAATGCCGATGGCTTTTTTCACTGCATGGCTCTGGTCCTATCCTTTATTCGGTCATCTGCAGATGTTATTTCTCTATAATGAGTCTCTGATATTTATCTGGAATCTTTTGTTTTTATCCGGCTTATCTATAGGTTTTTTTAGTCATGTTTTTAAGCTTTCTAAAGTATTTTTAAAGGTTCACATTTCTATAATTATGTTTGCAGCTGCAGCTCTAATGTTTTTATCTTCAAGAATTTCTCCAGATAATTCCCAAATTACATATTATATAAGCCTTTTCTCAAGTTTTTTATTAGGAATAATTTCTTCTCTATATATTACAAGATGGTCATCTAAGCTTGTTCTGTTGAAAAAAAATCAAATTGGTTCTAATATGGGCATGATGATGCTTTTAGCCAGTGTTTTTTATACCCTACAATTAATTTTAGGAGATAATCTATTATCTTTTTATACGGCTTTTGTATTTTTGATTTTTTCATCTTTTTATTCAGAAGAAAATCTAAAACTTTCTGAGATTAATGAAAATTCACCTAATAAAGCTTATAATTTTAAACAAAGGCTGGTTAAATTTTGGATGCCTTTTGTTTTTATACTTTTAGCTTTTTATATTTTTTCAGGAATTCTTTTGAATTATATTTTCCCCTCTGTCAGATTAGAATCTCCATATATGTATATATTTGCTTCAATGATCTACGGTACTACTGCTTTTATAGGAGGAACTTATTTAGATAGATTTAAAAAACTTGAGAATATTGTTCTTTTAGGTATAATTTTTCTCGGAGTTTTTTATTTTCTTTCTCCAGTATTGCAAATACTACCGGTAGTTAATATCGGTTTAGAGATTAGCTATGCTTTAATCGATCTTTTTATATGGGTTGGAATTGCATATGCTTCTATTACATTTAAATATAACCCTGTCAGGTGTTTTGGCTTTGGCTTGGGGATGAATATATTCTTTGTATTAGTTGGTTTTTTAGCAGGTGATTTTGGTACAGGCGCTGGGGAAGTTTTTGATTTTTACAGTATTGCCCTGCTGGTAGGTATAATGATGCTTATCAGTATTTTCCCTGCTGTATCTATGAAAAACATAAATATCTTAAATGAAAATAAAAATCAAAGCTCTGAGGCATTTATGTCTCTTCCCGAAAATTTAACTCCAAGAGAGAGACAGGTATTTAAACTGCTTATGACTAAAATGACAAATGATGAAATACAGGATAGGCTTTCTATAAGTAAGAACACTCTAAAAACTCACATAAGAAATGTTTATGCTAAGTCGAAGGTTAAGTCTAGATATGAACTGGTGGTAAAGTATAAAGTTGAAAAAAAAGATGAATATAAAAAAAGCCGGACATAAGTCCGGACTTTTTTATACTACTATAAGTTCTCTTGTAAAATTATTTATAACCGTTGGTTTTCCATTTTCTATTATTACAATATCTTCTATCCTTACTCCGAATTTATTCTTTATATATATCCCCGGCTCTACACTAAAGGCCATACCGTTGTCCAGCAGGAGATTACTAAATCCTGTGATGTATGGGGCTTCATGGACGGAGTATCCTATGCCGTGACCAACTCTTGTAGTAAAGTACTCACCGTATCCGCCTTCTTCTATAGTAGCTCTGGCTGCTTCATCTACTTCTTTGGCCTTTGTTCCTTTAAATGCTCTTGCTTCTCCTCTAATGTTGGCTTCCAGTACAAGATTGTAAATTTTTTCTTCTTCTTCAGTTACTCCTCCTACAAAGATAGTTCTCGTCATATCTGATGTAAGGCCTTTGTACTTGCCACCTATATCCATAAGAACTACATCTTTTTCCTGTACTACTCCTTCAGTTCCTGAATAGTGAGGCAGGGCTGTATGTGGTCCACAGCTCGCAATGGCAAATTCATTAACCATTCCTTCTTCAATGAAAAGTTCTTCTATTTTTTCTACTATATCGCCCTCTGTCATACCCGGCTTAATAAATTGGATGGCTTTTTCAATAACTTTGTCGGTTTTTCTAGCAGCTACTTTTAGATATTCTATTTCTTCTTCTGTTTTAATGATTCTCATATCTTCAAGGATGCTTTTTCCATTGGTGAATTTTACATCTATGTTTTCCATTACTTCTAATATATTGAATGCTCTTGCTGTTGAGTTTACTCCGATGGTTTTTCCTAAAAGGTCTTTTTCTTTTAGAGTTTCTTCAAGTTTGTTTAGGAAACCACTGTTGTCGTACCATGGGAATATTTTTTCTATCGGTAAATTTTCTTCAACTTCGTCTCTTGTAAGGGCATTGCAGAAGTAGAAGTAGTCTCCATCTTCTTTTACAAAAAGTCCCTGGATTCTTTCGCAGATGTGAGGTGAAAAATCCGCTAAAAACATAAGCTCTTCGGAAGGTGCTATAAACATAGCATCAATACTGCTCTCTTTTATTGAGTCTACAAGTTTTTTCATATATTCTTTATTCATTTTCGGCTCCTCGTTGTTATTTTAATGATATTTTATCATTTTATATGTTTAATTTCCACCGAATATATTTATATAGTTTTTGAAAAAGTTATTATCAAAAAATCCCTTGTCAAATTGTTACGATATTGATATAATATTAACATATCTTATCGTGGAAAGTTGTTCCGTTATTTGGTATAAAGTTCTACAAATTTATGAGAGGAGAGGGTATAATGGATAAAGAGTTTTTAAACCCATCAGAAATTGCTCTGAATTGGGTTACTATTGGAAAAAACAAAGCAAATTTAAATAAAAGCAAAATGCTTTTAATGGGTATATTGGCTGGAGTATTCATAGGTTTTGGTTCACATGCATTTTTAATTATAATTCAAACTTTAGGAAAAATAGATGTAGGTTTAGCTAAATTTATGGG
>CAZNLP010000155.1:0-4637 GCA_964574015.1 uncultured Clostridia bacterium
GTGGGATTTTACGTGATTGATAAAGAAAATAAAAAAAGAGATATATCTTATCTTGGCATAGGAATTGTACTAGACCCAACTATTGGACCTAGAGATAATTCTATCAAAGGAATCCAAAATATAAGTATTGATACATACAGACTAAAAATTTCAGGTCTTGTAGATGAATCAATAGAATTAGAATTCGAAGATGTAATTGATTTAGATTCTTATGAAATAAAAATCACATTGTACTGTGTTGAAGGATGGGATGCAACCATACTTTGGAAAGGTGTACTTCTGGAAGATTTAATGAGATTAGGTGGAATCAATCCAGAAGCAAACACAGTAATTTTCCATGCTGTAGATGGTTATACAACATCACTTCCGATAAAAACTATTATTGATAACCAATTAATATTGGCATATTCTGCTAATGGTTTAGAGCTGCCGCCTGAAATGGGATACCCTTTTATTGTTGTAGCTGAGGATAAACTTGGTTACAAGTGGGCACGCTGGGTATCAGAAATTGAACTTTCTGACGATGAAGATTATCGAGGATTTTGGGAAAAAAGAGGTTACAGTAATGAGGCTGATATTTAATATACTATCAAAGTTAAAAAACTAAAAATCTGTAAAATTTTGATTAAGTTTTTTCAAAAGAGTTAAAAAAACTTTTTTTTCTTCCTCTGAAAAATTTTTGTATGCCGTATCATATACTTGAGAAGAAATATAATTAAACTTCTTTTCAAGTTCAAGACCCCTTTCGGTTAACTTTATTAATACAACTCTATTATCTTTTTTGCTCTTTTCTTTTCTAATATATCCTAATGAGACGAGTTTGTTTATTAAAGCTGTGACAGTTGATTTATCCTTGCCAATTCTATTTGCAATTTCCTTCATTGATAATTCATTACTACTTTCATACAAAGTTGTTAAAATATTTCCGTGTGAAGGTATTAAGCCTTCGAGATTTTGTAATTTCAATTGATTATTAATAAATTTTGTCATTTTCTGTTTTGTACGACTCAAAAGATACACTATATATTTATCATTTTTCATATATTACACTCCTATTTTTATATAAAAGAATTATATCAACTAAGATAGAATACATCAAGAAAAAGTTTGACATCAAACAATATCTGTGCTATATTTAGTTTGAAATCAAACTAAATACAAAGGAGCGTATCATGAATATTGAAAAGTTTATAAAAGAAAGAAGAAGTATTAGAAAATATACTGATAAAAAAATTTCAACAGATACAATCAAAGAAATTATTGATATGGCAAGATTTTCGCCATCATGGAAAAATACTCAAGTAGTAAGGTACCATATAATAAAGAATGATGAAATTAAAGAAAATATTGCTAGAAATTGTGTTTTGAACTTTGATTTTAATGCAAAAACAATTATTAGAAGCAATACTCTTGTTATAGTTTCTGTAGTTAAGAATATCAGTGGATATGAAAAAGATGGAAGTTTTTCAACTTCCCAAAATGATCGTTGGGAAATGTTTGATGCTGGTATTGCAACTCAAACTTTTAGTTTAGCGGCACATTCAAAGGGATTAGGTAGCGTTGTCTTGGGTATTTTTGATGAAGAGAAAATAAGAGAGTATGTTAATATACCAGAGGAAGAGAGAGTGACAAATCTTATTGCAATGGGATTTCCTTTTAATGAAAATAAGTCTGCACCTCCTAGAAAGGAAGTGGAAGAAATATCCTCTTTTGTTCTTTAAGGTATGAATTGCATATGAATTTTTAGAAATTATAAAAAATACTTAATGAATATTTTTTACTATTAAAATATAATAATTAAAAAATATAAAATATAAAATTAAGAATAACTGAAAGGTATATAAAAAACCTTTTAGTTATTCTTAATTTTTATTGGATATATAATTTTAAAGCTCATTATATTTATTCAGCTAGGTCGTTATTAAACTCTAGAGCTTCTTCCGGTACTATATTTATCTGTCTTGCTAAACCTTGGATTGGATATGACTCCATTACTTCACCTTCAAAGAAAACTCTGACATACTGACCTAATTCAAATGTTTCTATTTTCGATCCTTCTCCATCGTATATAATAGTATCATCTGTAATTTTAACTGAAGCTTTATCATACTCAGCACCATTATTTTCCGATTCATTTTCAACTAAAATGGTTATTTCATCTTCAGTTTCCTTATTTATAATTTTTATAATTCGACCAGCTACTCCATACGTAACTAGCTCGGAACCTGAATCTTCAGGTAATTGATCCTGGTCAACTTCATTTTCATTATTAAAACATGCTGTTAAAAGCATTAATAATATTAATAATACTATAACTAACTTAACTTTCATTTGGATCTCCTTTTAAGATTATCTATTACTCTATAAATTTTATTATTTATTCTTCTTTTATATTATTAGACGTTATTTAAGTGTAAAAGTTCCATATTTACCTATTTTACTAATTGGTATTTATAATAATATTTTATCAAGAATCATTTTTGATTTTGAGTTAATTATAATTATTTTGTGTAAAGTTGGTTTATTTTGCTATAATAGTAATTAGTTTAATAAATTCTATTAAACTTATCTTATAATAGAGTTAAGAAATAAACTGAATAATATATTATGATAAATAGATATAAATATTTTAATAGGAGAAAAATAATGCTTGAAGTTGTATTTTGTGATAGTGAAAAAGGCTCAATGAAAGCAGCAAAAAATTATGATATGAAAAATATGCTTTCTGGAGCAGTAGGATACATAGGTAAGAAACCAAAAAAAGCTGAATTAAAGAAATTATTTAAAGGTAAGGCAATTGGAGGTAGTTCTTCAGATGTTGTAAACATAGGATTTAATCTTGATATAGGAGATATATCTGGTGAAATCGACGGCAATGAACGTAAGAATGTCTTTCAAAAGATACTGGGTAGATATTTTTCAGATGATAGTGAAATGGAAAAATTTTTTACAATTCAGAGGCAGGATTTTACAAAATTAATCACTGCAGCAAAAAATGGAAAAACTATAAGAATATGGAAAAGTAATGCACCTTATTCAACTTGTGGATTTTATTATGTATGTTACATTTTAAAAGATATTGATAGCGATATAAGAGTTGTTGAGTTGCCGGAATACAAAGTAATATCTGAAAAAGAAACAGTATTTTACAGCAGCTGGGGAGAGGTTCATGCAGGTAAATTTTATGAATTTATTCCTTTAGAAAAAAAATTGTCTTTTTTGGATAAAAAGGTTATAAATGAACAGTGGATATCCTTAATTCAAGATAATTCAACTTTAAGGACAAACTTAAATGGGAGTGTAATTTCGGTACCGGAAAATTTTTATGATTCTATAATATTTAATAATATTCCCAAGGATGAATTTATTATGGCCAGTTTCATAGGCAAATTATTAGCAGAGAATAAAATAGGAATTACTGATGCATGGTATGCTTTTCGAATAGAAAAATTAATAGAGGATAATCTTCTTATTGTTGTTGAAGATAAAGATAAAAGTCATCCATATAGTAAAATACTAAGAAAAAATAGTGAAATATTTAATATATAATGGCAAAAAAATATACAGGAGGTGATGTTGTGAGAATTTTGATTGCCGAAGATGAGAAAGATCTTTTAGAATTATTACAGGATAATCTTTCAAGAGAAGGACATGAAGTTTTTATAGCAGAGAATGGTAAAATTGCATGGGAAATTTTCCAGCATGAAAAAATTGAGTTGTGTATTCTAGATGTCATGATGCCTGAAATGAATGGTTTGAAATTGGTACAGAAAATACGAGAAAAAAATGAAACACCAGTGATCTTCTTAACGGCAAGAGGTGATGAAACAGATAAGGTTTTAGGGCTTTCTTTAGGTGGGGATGATTATCTAGTTAAGCCCTTTAGTATGGCGGAACTTAAAGCAAGAGTAAAAGTACAGTTTAGACATATGAAAAATAGAGGTGTGGAAATTGATGAGTTAGGGCCTAATGTTAATATTCTTTCCTGTGGTGAAATTAATCTAAACTTAGATGAAGCCCTTTGTTATAAGAATGATCAAATCATAACCCTTTCAGCAAAGGAATTTTTACTACTTAAATTATTTATGGAAAATAAGGGTCGTGTTTTAACAAAAAAGCAAATCTACAATGCAGTATGGGAGGAAGAATATCTTTACGATGGGAATACTGTTATGGTTCACTTGAGCCGTCTACGAAGTAAAATAGAAGACGATCCTAAAAACCCAAGTTATTTAGTTACTATAAGAGGAATTGGATATAAACTTTCTGCTTCTACTCCAATGAAGTCAGGTGAAATTAATGAGAAAAAATAAAGGTAAGTCACAAATTAGTATTTCTAATCACTTGATAAAAAGTTACCTTATGATGTATCCACTTTTTATTTTGTCCTACTTTGCGGTGCTTTTAGTTGGTACTTTAATAAGTAGTGGTTGGCTGCAGGGTTCAAATATTGAGCCTCAATATACAGCTGAAGAGCTTATTTGTACAGATATCGAAGAAATTGACATCTCAGGAGTAGTAAATTCTGATGGTGGTGCGGCAGTTGTCTTTGGAAATGGTATAATTCAGGAACTTGGAGGTCATAGTTTGTTTGAAAAACCAACCCTTACTAAATCTGAATGGACTGATTTTTTAAC
>CAZNLP010000156.1:0-4507 GCA_964574015.1 uncultured Clostridia bacterium
AGGAATATACGGATGCACCTTTCTTTCTTTGTTCATAATTTTCCTCCCTTATTTTTATATTTTTTAATAATATAGTTCGCTTGGTCCTTTGTATTCCTGTATTATATTTCCACCATCTATTACTATATTTTGTCCGGTTACATAACTGGACTCGTCTGAGGCTAAAAATCTTATCAATTTAGCAACTTCATACGGAGTTCCTGCTCTTCCCATTGAGGTGTTTTCTGCTCCAGCAAGTTCTCCTTCAGTACTGGCTCCAGTTTTAATCCATCCCGGAGCTACTGAGTTTACAGTTATTCCTTTTTTTCCAGTTTCTATCGCTAAAGCTTTTGTTAAACCAACTATTCCTGCTTTTGCAGCACAGTAGGAAGCTTCTCCAGGATTTGCAACTAAGGGTCCTGTCACAGATGAAACATTTACTATTTTTCCATAGCCTTTTTCTATCATTTTAGGTAGAAAAGCCTGTATGGTGTTGAAGGCAGATTTTAAATTAATTTCAATGCTAAAATCCCACTCTTTTTCAGTTAAATCAACAACATCTTTAAATATTTCTTCAGTACCAAAGTAAGCCATGCCAGCTACATTTGCAAGTATATCAACGTGTTCGTACAGTAGAATCATTTCATTAGCTGCATCCATTACAGCTTCTCTATCGGTTAAGTCAACCTTAAAAGCTTTAACTTCATATCCAGCCTTTATTAAGTCTGATTCTCTTTCAAAAACCTTGTCGGAAATATCCAGTATTCCTACTGCTGCTCCCCATTCTGCTAAAGCCTTTGCCGTAGCATATCCCATCCCGGACTCTCCTGCTACCCCGGTTACAAATGCCACCTTTCCTTCTAGTAAATTTGTCTTCATAAATACACTCCTTTATTTTTTTGTAATTTACTTGTTTATTAATCCAAATTTTCTCATTCTTCTATATAATGTGGATTCACTGATGTTTAAAATTTCAGCTGCCTTTCTTTTTCCTTCTAAACTGTATCCAGTATTATCCAAGCATTCTTTGATTTTCTTTTTTTCTGTTTTTTCAAGTATTTCATTTAAAGATCCCACCGAACTATCTTCTTCATTCCACTTTTTTAATCTTTCCGGTATATTTTTATATTGAATCCACTGCCCTTTCTCCATTGACACAGAGTATTCAACAGCATTTTCCAGCTCTCTAATGTTTCCCGGCCAGTTGTATTTGTAAATTAGGTCAAGGGATTCATCAGTAAAACCAAATATTTCCTTTTGGTTTAATCTGCAGTACTTTTCCAGTGAAAAATTCAACAACTGTTCTATATCCTCTTTTCTTTCTCTTAAAGGAGGAATATGTATTGGTAAAACGTTTAATCTATAGAATAAATCTTTTCTATATCTATTTTTTTCTACCATTTTTTCTAAATCTCTATTAGTTGCTGCGATTATCCTTACATTTATATCTATCTCTCTACTACCTCCAACTCTCTCGAGTTTTTTATCTTGAATAACGTGGAGAAGTTTAACCTGCAGGTGAAATGGCAAATCTCCCACTTCATCTAAAAAAATAGTGCCCTCATTTGCAAGCTCAAATTTACCGACCTTACCGTTTTTATCCGCTCCAGAAAAAGCTCCTCTTTCGTATCCAAAAAGTTCCGATTCTAATAATGCTTCCGGTATCGCTCCACAGTTTATCGTTACAAAGGGCCCCTGACTAAAACTACCGGCAAAGTGAATTGTTCTGGCAAGCAATCCTTTTCCAGTACCGCTCTCCCCAGTTATTAAAACTGTTGATTTTGAATCAGCTATTTTTCTTCCAGTTTCTCTTATTTTTTTCATTTGATTGCTGGTTCCCAGTATCTCATTAAAGGTAGATTTTTGATTGGGTTCCGTCATACGAACTACAAGTTTTCTAATGTCCGCCATATCTCTAAAAGAAACTACGGCTCCTATCGGTCCATTTTCCATAGGTGTAACAGTTACGGAGAAAAATCCCGATTCCCCTCCAAATTCATTTGATGCTACTTCATAGTCTAATATTGTTTTACTTTGACTTATAGCCTGTTCTATAGGAATTTCCGGCCAAATTGTAGAAATTTTAATATTATTAAACTCTTCTCTATCTATATTTAACAGTTTTCCAGCCATTGTATTGGAAGATGTAATTACACCTTCTTCATCAACCGATAGAATCCCATCGTGAGTAGACTGCAGTACCGCCTTCATTAAACTCGATATTTCGTGTTCTGCTGCTTTTGAAGCTATAAGCCCCGCCATGTTTTTTAGAAATCTAAGCATACTTTCTCTGTTGGAAAAAAGTCTATTTTTTTGTTTCTGAGAAAAAGCTATCAATCCCATTAGTCCTATAACCTTATCATCTAATATAATAGGACAGCATACTTCCGAAATTTCATTTTCCTTAGGTCCATAGTTGGAATAGGATTTTACATCTTCTATTGTGTAGGTTTTTCCTGTTTTTAATGCTTCTGCATATAAAAAACCTGAGTCTAAATCTCCTTCTTCTTCCTTTGTACCAATTTTACTTTTATATTTTCCAGTTCCTGCAACTATAGTAAGTCTATCGTCTGTAATCTCCATATCAATTCCCAAAGCTGAAGTTATAGCTTCTGCTACTTCCTGGGCAGTCTTACTTATTTCCTGCAACCGAGTCATAAAAATCACCTCAAAGTTTAATTTTATATATTAGATTGCAATTTGTGTGCCACAAAAAAATATTAAATTATAGAACTTCTGTATATTAACATTATCAGCAGTTATAGCTATTAAATTTTCAAAAAATAAAAAATGAGACCGATATATAGGTCTCATTAATTGGATAAAATTCTCGAATTTGATATTTTAGCAATGATTTATTCAAATATTAGTCCTTAAAATACTGCCATATAAGCATTTGTCATTTATGACAATTATGTCTCATTATTTAGATACAAAGCAGTTTTCCTTCTTTGATTCTTTTTTGATTCTATTCTCTTAAAAAGTCCTGCATTAAAACTGCTTCCATAGTAAATTTTTTTATCTTTCGCTATACTTACATTTTTAAAAAACCTATACCTATTGATCCAGGTCCGGAATGTCCACCAACGGTAATACCTAAGATACTATGGTATACATTGATTTCTTTTTTTGTTTTCTTTTTCAAGTAATTTTCTATATATTCTGCTTCTTCCGAGCAAACCGCATTCTCAATTACAATTACCGTATCTTCATTAAAATCTATTCTATCTACGGTTATATCTACAAGTTTACGTAAAGATTTCTTTCTTCCTAAAGTAGCTTTTATTGGTTTTACTTCACCCTCTACAAATTCGCTGATAGGTTTAATATTAGTAATTTTTCCTAAGAACTCCGTTGCACCACCAATTCTTCCTCCTTCTTTCATGTATTTAAGACTTTCTACTGTAAAAAGAGTATTGATATGATGGGATAGATTTATTGAAGTATTGATAATTTCATTATAAGGTTTATCATTTTCAATCATTTTGGCAATAAGTATTTCAAAAGCCGCCTGGCCACATGCACAACTTAGAGTGTTTATAACTTTAATTTTTACGTCTTTATTTTCTTCTAAAAAAATATTTTTAGCCTGTACAGCATTCGAGTAACTTGCAGATAGTTTAGAAGAAATTGTCGTTACGATAAACTCCCTACAACCTTTATCATAACCTTCCTTGAAAACTAACATCCAATCATTAATATTTGGTGCTGATGTTTTAGGAACATTATCTGGTTCATTTTTCATATGTTCGTAAAAATCTTTTACATTATAATCTATATTTTCTCTAAAATAGTCCGTATTTTCAAATTTAAAGTAAAAAGGCACTTCAATAATACCATATTTCTCAATAATTTCCTTAGGTAGGCTTCCTGCTGAATCTACTACTTGACAAATTTTTGAATTCATTTAGTTCCCCCTGCAAAATTTTATAACCGAATCGATTACTAATTATGCAATCTTTTCAGCTATCTTAATTTTATCACTTATAACATCTAAATTCAATCAGGCTAGACTAATTCTTTAGCTTCCTTACCGGTAATATGGTCTATATCTATAGCTATAATATGAGATCTTTGGCATCCTTCTATTTCTTTAACTTTCTCCTCTTTCGGTCTATCTAGTGAATACTTTTCAACTAAAACACTAAAAGCTTCGTACCATTCATCGCCTTCTACTATTCTAGCTTTTCCAAAAGCTATAACACTTCTAAAGTAGCTGGTGTATTCTTCACTTACTATTTGATCCTTATCCACTACAGCAAAAGAAACCTTAGGATTTTTTATTATAGAGTCCAGTTTATGTCCTGCTTTCGCTGAATGAAAATATATTTTATCATTATAGTATACATAGTTAAATGGTACAGCATAGGGATAATCATCATCACCTAAACATGCCATTACTCCATTGCTACATCTTTCCATCACTTTTTGTGTATCTTCTTTTGATAAAAGTTGCTTTATTCTTCTCATTTTTCTAAACATATATCCTACCTCGCTTTTTATTTGTTGCTTTTAATTATATATTAAA
>CAZNLP010000157.1:0-4474 GCA_964574015.1 uncultured Clostridia bacterium
TTTTTCTTTTATATATGTTTTTTGATAGAGCTCTTGATATAGCCCAAACTAATGCTATCCAAGTAATTAAACTAATAATTGCTGAATTTGCAAATGTATTGATTACAAGGAGTATAAAAATTACAAGCATTAGAGCTTTATATAAGTCATCTGTACCATTTCTTCCCTGCATAAATCTGTTGATCTTATTTCTTAAATTATTCATAATATACTTCCCTTCTTTTTATTAACAGCACCATAAACAAAATAAATTTAGTAGAGCAAATCTAACACAGTATGTACCAATATTTCCAATATCACCAAAAGTACTTCTCTGCTGTTGATAGCTTCTTCCTCCTCCTTGGAGGGTATTTAATATCCTTTGATACTCCTGATTATATGGATCCATTTCTACTGCTTTTTGAGCATGTCCTAAAGCTGTGATTCTATTTCCTATTCCAGCATGGGCTATTGCACTATAATAGTACCACTCTGCAGATCTGTTTGATACACCTGATAATATATTTATAGCTTCAGCATATCTTCCCATAGCTATATACTGCTTTACCGCACTAAAGTTGTTAAATTCGCTTGAGCTTGAACTGCCGTAATAAGAACTTCCTCCATATCCATAACTGCTGCCGGCAGTGCCGTTTTTTACTTCGTCATAAGCTGCATTTATTTCACCCATTTTTTTAGTTGAATATTCATCTCCATTGTTTAAATCCGGATGATATTTTTTTGCAAGTTTTCTATATGCTCTCGATATTTCTTCATCAGAAGCATCTCGAGATACACCGAGAACCTTATAGGGATCCTTCATTATTTTTCTCCTTATTTTTCATTTTTGCGATTTCAAACTGAGTCCATACACCTAAATAAAGTACGTTTTCAATTATATCCTTATCCTGTTCAATAGGCAATTTTTTATAATTTTCTACCGTTTCGTGCATTAATATATTTAAAATATCCTTAAAGTTTTTAGTCGGGGTTCCTACTAAAGGATTGTATCTTTCTTTTTTTAGATCTTTCTTAAAATCAAGTACTGCATCCATAATATAAATAAATTCACCTAAAGAATTTCCAAAAGCTCTTAAATCTTCTTCATATTCATCTTTATTGTAGGAAAAAACTTCTCCTAATATATTTCCAAATATTTTTCCTGGTATATCAGGATTCATTACTCCTCTTCTTTCAATATTTGACAGCTCATCAAGCTGATTTTTAATGTAACTGCATTTTTGGGGATACTTTTTTTCTACTTTATTATAGTCATTTTCAAAAAATTTAGCTTCGCCATAGGATATTATTTTACTATCATCTTCCCAATCGTCTAAAAAATTATAATATGCCAGTACTATATTCATGTCCGCCGCATATTCGGTTATTTTATTTTGCCAGTATTTATGTGCTTTGATAGGATGAGCAACACATCTTTCCTCTCCCTCAGTTTTTTCATTGTTATATATAGAAGATAAAACCAAAATTAAAAAAGCCATATCATAGTTTAATGTTAGCCTACCTAATCCTTTAAATTTTCTTCCTAAGATTCTACATAAACCACAGTAGCAGGCTTTATAATATTCCTGTCTTTCTTCATTTAGATTTTCCTTGTTTGCAACTACATATCCAAACATTTAATTCTCCTTAAATTTTAGAAGTAATTATACATTACTTATCTTAAAGGAAACTGAAGTTTTTATCAAGAAGCAATAAATTTTTCTTCCCTTATACATTAACTTTTGGTAATATAGATTTTAGGTATAATTAAACGCTTATTCATCTATAATCAAAAATAACTAACTTTTTAAGATCGTGGAGGATTTTATGAAAAAAAATATTTTTATTGTTTTGTTTATTTTTATGATTGCAGTTTCTTTAGGAATAACGGTTTATGCAGATCATATAATTGATTCAGAGACAGCTCTGAAGGTGCAAACTAGTAATGTAAATGATTACGACGATTGGAATGATGAGGTTTTAAGAATCTATACTTTTGATGATTCAGGAAATCCTACATTTACTAAAATTCAAGACACCTCTACTTTGACTTATAGTGTAGAGTCTAATGATACTATTAACACTCTAAATCATCATATTTTAAAGGGAGACAAAGTATTTTTTCGCTTTTATATAGAATATAAAGAAATTCAGAATTGTTTTTTAACTTATGCTTTTATAATAGAAAATAATGATAGTGAAAACAGTATTAAATTCTCTACTAATGACTTTAACAGTACTACTGCTGGTTTGGAGTACTATACTGAAGACATCGCAACTACTGTTGGTTCTTTTTATATTGATCATACAGTAACAGATGGAGCAATAGAAAACCAGTTAGATGATGAATTTTATTATAAAAATATAAATGGCTACGAATATCAGGGTAGTGAAATTAATGAGTTGAGAATTCAATTGTCCGCAATGGGAAATGATAATTACGATTCTGCAGAATGGCATCTTAAACATTTAAAACTGCAATATAGGATAGTAGATGAAATTCCAATAATAATTAGTGACTCTACTTACAACCCCTATACTCTTAATTATCTTTTGAAGACTAACATACCTGTTGTTGAATATACATTAGACAACGGAGAAAATTGGATTTCTATTGTTGACCCGAGTAAATCTTTTAATATTGTTTTAAATGAAGGTTTAAATGAATTAAAAGTAAAAGATTCAAATGGCAAAATTTCTGAAGTTTACTCTTTTGATGCCAATAAGACTGATGAAGCTCAATATAAAATTAATTATTATAGAGAAATTTTAGATACAAACAATGCTGAAAATAATGTTACAAGTGGAAATATTAATTATAGCCTCTATGATACTGCTGTTTTTTCAGATTATGTTGGTTCTGAAGTGTCTGCTGATAACGATAGCTACAACGGCTTTATATTAAATGAAAATTTAAGCACCACATCAGGAATTGTACAAGGTGATAATTCTTTAGAGCTAAATCTTTACTACGATAGATCATTATATGATGTAGTATTTGAAAATTTTAATGGCAGTATTTTAAATAGTCAGCAGGTTAAATATCAAGGAGATGCATATAGTCCTGCTAAACCATCAAGACCCGGATATACTTTCACTGGTTGGAAGGGAAATTTTAAAGATATTACAAGAAATGAAAAGGTTACAGCTACTTATAAAATAAATCAATACACAGTAAACTTTGTAGACGATAATGAAAAAATAATAAAAACAGAAGAAGTGAAATATCAAGGAAATGCTAACCCTCCAACACCTCCTGCGAGAAGAAACTACACCTTTAAAAGATGGCGAGGAGAATACACAAATATAACTCAAGACACAACAATAAAAGCAATATATGCAAGAATCTCAAAAAAAGAACCGGAAGAAAATTTTAACAATTCTGAAGAAACAGAGGTAAATGAACCACAACCAAAAGAGTCACCTAAGAAATACATAAAAAAAATAATACCCGTGCCGAAAGATTTAGCTCCTCAAAAAATAATAACTGCAGCAGTAGTTCGAGAAAACGGCAGAAAAATACACATACCTACAAAGGTATACGAAAAAGATAATAAATGGTACATAGAAATCAACTCTTTTAGAGACTCAGAAATTACCCTTATAAGCAGTAAGATTGAAGTAGGAAGTGTACAAAATCACTGGTCGAAGAAAGCTGTAAACGATATGGCATCAAGACTTATAATAGAAAACGCAGAAAACTTCAACCCCGAACAAGAAATAACCCGAGGAGAATTTGCAAACTATATAACAAAAGCTTTAGGGATATATATACAGGACAAAGAAAACACTTCAGAATTTAAAGACGTAAAAGAAGAAGATAAAAATTATGCTTCAATTAAAGCAGCTGTAGACTATGGAATAATTGAAGGATATACTGATAATACATTTAGACCTAATATAAAAATAACAAGAGAAGAAGCAATGATAATGTATGCAAAAGCAATGGAAATATCAGGATTAAATGAAATCAATGAAGAAAGAATAGAAAGTTACCTTGATAAAGAAGAGATATCAGATTGGGCTTACATTCCTGTAAGAAAAGTCGTAGGTGCAGGAGTTTTTAACGGACGTACAGATCGTACAATAGCACCGAAAGATACAATTACAAATGCTGAAGCAGCAACAGCAGTGAGGAATCTCCTTTTAAGGTCAAAACTTATAAACGAATAAGATCCTTCGAAAGATCTTTCGAGAGTTACTTTTTACAGCTACTCTCAAGATGACATAGGATTACACTGCAGAGTGATGACAGACTCAGGATAACAATTTTAAAATACCAGACGAAAAATTAAACCGGCTGGTATTTTTTCTTGACAAAGAAAGGCATTTGTAATAATATTAATTCTAAATTAATAAAGATAACTCTTATCAAGAGAGGTGGAGGGACAGGCCCAATGAAACCCAGCAACCTGTGAAATACAAGGTGCTAATTCCTGCGATAAATTCGCAAGATAAGAGAGGAATAGATACCTCTTTTATCAGAGGTTTTTTT
>CAZNLP010000158.1:0-4433 GCA_964574015.1 uncultured Clostridia bacterium
TTTATTCATAAATTTCTACCATATCTTCAAGTATATCTTTAACTTCTTTTTTTAATCTCTCTGGTTCTATTACTTCACAGTGGGTTTTCATGCTTATAATCCAGCTGATGATTTCAGTTTTACCTTTGGCTTCTGCTTCGTATATGATAGTGTCATCATCTATTTCTTTTACTTTTTCATCTTTTATAGTTTCTCTTTCTTTTATAATTGTAGAAAAAGGATGTCTTATTTTTAGTTTGAATTTTAAGCTTTCATCTTTAAAAACTCCAAAGCTTTCGTCTGCATATTTTTTTATATTAAAATTTTCTTTTATTTTGTATCTCTCATCATCTAGAATTTCATATTCTATAATTCTGTTGATTTTAAAATTTCTTAAACTATTTCTTTTTTCACAAAAAGCCACTAAGTATAAATCCCCTCTGTTAGAGAAAATGGCGTAGGGATGAATCTTCCTGTAAATTTTTTCAGAAGAGTTAGAATCATATAATATTTTCATTTTTTCTTTAGAGCTTATACAAGATCTTATATTGTCAAATAGTTCTTTTATGTAATTATCATTTATCGTTTTATGATTCTCTTTAACAAAATAATAATCTACTGCTTCTCTTAGATTTTGTTCATCAGCTATATTTTTTATGCAAACTGATTTAAGTTTATCTATTATGTCTTCTATATCTTTTGTATGTGGAAAGTTGGTGCTTTTGAGATTTTTATAGGCAAGTTCGAGAAGTTCTATTTCATTTGGTTGAACAGTATTGTAGTTAATAAATTGATTTTTATCAATGGTGTAGCCCCCGTAGCGTCCTCGTTTTGAGTTAATATTTATCCCCGATTCTTCAAGCTGCTGGATATATCTGTATATTTGTCTTTTTGATACCTCCAGTCTATCTGCTAAATAATCACTTTTAGCTACTCCTTTACATTGAAGTATAGTAAGTAGCTTTAAAGCATTCCCAATTTCTCCCATGTTACCCTCCTTTTATAATTCACAGATATTCTACCTATGGTTCTTCTTAAATTTATTATATTGTATATAATTATATTACTATTCATTAATTATTTCAAATTTATTTTTCATTAAAAAAGGGAGCCTAAGCTCCCTCATTAACTATTAATTTCTATTTATTTTTTGCCTTTCCAAGATCGCTCTTCTCCGTAATTTCATATGTATATTCTACTACTCCAGTAGTTCCATCTGGAGCTGCATACCAGATTATCATGTAGTTTGCTCCTCCACTTAGGAATTCTTTAAGCATAATAACATCTGCCTCAGTAACGTTGAAAGGATCTATGTTTAGTACTTTATACATAGATTGGTTTTTACCTATTCCTAAAGATTTTTGGTTGATGAATGTAACTGCATAATCTACGTATACTTCATGCAGTTGATCTAGATTCATAAACTCTTCAAGGCTGCTGCATTCGTTGTAGTAATCTATTTCTGGAATTGAAATATTGTCTACAAACCAGCCGGTATCGTTGTATGCCATGTCTGTCATATATCTAAAGCTTATTAAAACTTCCTGTCCTGCATATGGAGTAAGATCAAATTCCATATTTATCCATTCTTCAGTATAACCTGTTAATCCTGGTAAGTTGTTGTATATTTCTGGTGCTTGAGCATTGTATGGAAACTCTGTATCATCCAATGTATATTCATTTGCCAAGCTTATCCAATTATATCCACCATCTGTAGATACCTGTACAAATCCAGCATCCCAACCTTCTTCAATGTCTAAATAAGTATCAAAGTTAAGGGCTGCTCCAGTAACCGAAGTAAGGTCTGCTTCAAATATTATTTCATTGTCTATACCGTGTCCTTCGTTGCCCCAAAGAACTTTATCAGGTTCTTCTTCAGTAAAAGGATCATCTACTACCATCCAGTTGATAGGTAAGAAGTCAACTCCGTCAAAAGATATATTTTGAATTTTAGCTGCATCTTCAAGAATCTTGTAATCTCCACCCCAGGCTGGGACTCCATCTTTATCGTATTCTTGTGCAGATTCAAAGTCTACATTCACATCAATGCTGTCGAATTCATAAATTCCCTCTCCCGGCATATAGCTATCTATTGCTACAGCAATTGTAAATCTTCTAAAAAGTTCTTCAAAGTTTATTTCGGTACCGTAGCTGTCTAGTATTTTATTTACACTTGTAAATCCCTGGTCAATATCTTGAGCAAGGTTCCTTATAAATTCCTGGCCGTATTTGTCGTACATATATAAAGTAAGTAAGTAGGTCTGTCCGTAGTCGGCTAAAGTCTCCGGTCCAGTGTCAGCTGAGTACTGGTCATCCCATTCTACTAAAGAATTTTCAGGATGTTGAAGGAAAAATTCTACATGGGATTCTGGGTGTCCGTATCCACACAGATACTCTGCAAAGTCCGACATACCTTCATTGAGCCAAGTGGTTTCTGAAGGGTCGTTGTCATCATGAATTAAGTGCTGAAGTTCATGAGCTGTAACTCCGTAGTATATAGATTCAAGTCTCTCTTCCCATTTATGTGTATCTATTGTGATGATGTTTCTATCAAAATAGTCCTGGTATGTAGGAGAGTAAAAACCTGCTACATAGAAAGGATACTCTTCATCGTAATACTGTTCATCCCTTACATTATCAACAAGGATCATAAGTCTTTCGATTCCATCCTCAGACTCATAGTATCCTTCAGGTACATAACCCCAAGCTTCTAAGAGTGAATTACTTCCTGTGTGAGAGTTCGGCATGCCGAAAAAGTCGGTATCTGTAGGATAAATATTTTCATCAAATTCATCTCTCATCATATCTACCTGTTCTTGAGTTAGTATAGGATCTTCTCTGTCAGGATTGTAGTATGATATATCATCAGCTACCCATATTTCAACATTTTCACCAACACTTCTTAAGGTGTATGTTTTGAAGTAATAGGATTCTATGTCATATCCTAAGAATAATTTAGTACCTCCGTTGAAAGTGAATCCTCCAGATCCGTTCTCTTCTGATGAAGATTCTTTATCAAAATTAATTTCTTCTGCATTTTTCTTAATGAGTCTGTCTAGTTCTGCCCTCATGTCGCTCTGCTTATCCAGATACCTTAAATAAGATCCTATATCCATAGGTACCGGATCATCTTTTTTACTAACACCTTTTGAAATTGCTTCTGCATCTAATGTTAGAGAAGCACTTATAGAGAATATTAGAGCTAAAACTAAGATGATTGATAATAGTTTTCTATTCATTTTAAACTCATCTCCTCTTTTTATTTAATAGAAAACTGCCCTATCCCCTATGTATAGCAATATTTGATGGCATTATTTAGTTTTTTTCAGTAATTATATTAAGTATTGGGTTTTTAATTAGATTAGTTGTATCTGATAAATTTAATAACTAGGTAAGATATTTTACATTTTTATTATATCACAATAATTATATAAATACATGATTTTACATAAAAAACTGCCTTATAACTTTTCATATAAGACAGCTTTGATTTTATAAATTTTTTATATCATCTTCGTGTGCTTCAAGTTCTTTTTCTAAGAAATAACTTATAAATGTTCTAATCAATACTATAGCTCCTAAGAGAGCTACTTCCTGTAAGGTAGGATTTATAATCGTCTCGATTATATCTGCTACTATAAGTATTTCAAGTCCTATAAGTATATAGGAGCCTAATTTAATCCTTAGCTCTTCTCTTTTCTTATGAAGCACAGTGCTTTTTTTTCTCTTTATCTCGTGGTACAGCAACTTAGCAAAGGTAATAAAAGTACCCCAAACTATTACTGCAACAGCCATAACAGCTATTATTACTGAAATATTGTGAAGTAGATTATGGGGAAAAGTCCACATACTCATATTAAAGCCCCGCTATTTCCAAAATAACCATGAAGAAAAAGAGTATCACTGCAAAAGGTACTGTAAACTTTAGAGCATTTCCTTCTATTTTGTCAAATATTGAAATCTTACTAAATCTGTCTTCAGTAAATAATTTTTTCTCTCTTAATTTTGAATACATTGATGCAAAAATTCCTGTTCCTATTATAATTCCTATCATACCGCCTATAAGTCCATCCAGGTTTCCGCTTCCAACTGCTGCAGCTATAGTTCCTGGACAGTAACCTAATGTGCCAAAACCTACTCCGAAGATTAGTCCTCCTATGATAGAGTTTTTAATTGATCCTCCCTTAACATGAATCTTTATCAAGCCTGTAGGTCGAAGTATACTTATCCCTATCATGGTAACAATAACAGCCGAGAGCATAATCTTTAGAACGGTAAAATCCTGAAGTCTAAGTTGAGCTAATATAATATCGTAATTAGAAACTCCACCTTTTTGAAGTAAAAAACCGAAGACAATACCAAATATTAATCCTAAAAACAACTGTAATCCTTTGGTTTCTCTTATTTCATCTAACATATCTTACACCTCCACTATATTCCGTAAATCAAGAGGG
>CAZNLP010000159.1:0-4400 GCA_964574015.1 uncultured Clostridia bacterium
CTGTTTGCGGTTATATTTATGATCCAGCTGAAGGAGATCCTGATAATGGAATAGATCCAGGTACTTCTTTTGAAGATCTTCCAGATGATTGGGTATGCCCATTATGCGGAGTAGGTAAAGAAGATTTCGAAGAATTATAAAATATTAGGAGTTAGGTAAACCTAACTCCTTTTAATTATTTTATGCTCTTTCTTTTAATGTTTCTTTGGATTTTTTTGTGTCCTTATATTCCAAGAATATCATTGCAAATGTAGCAATTAAAACAATTGCAGCTGCAAATCTCCATGAAAATTCAAAACTGGTATATTCCAGCACATATCCCATTACTAAAGGTCCAATTGTAAAACCTGCCCCCATAATTATAGGAAGTACAGAACTCATACGTCCTCTATGAGAAGATGGAGTATGATTCATTATAAAAGGCATTACAGAAATAGCTTCTAATATTTCTCCTAATGTAAAAATAAATACCGAGATATAAAATACCCACCTTAGTGAGATGAATCCTAAAACTCCAAATCCTACAGTAAATAAAAATCCTGCAAAAACTACTCTTTTTAAATTAGTAAATTTAGTAAATAAACTGGTAAGAACCGGTGTAAAAAACACAACAGTGAAAGCATTTAAAGAACCAATATTTCCATAAACTAAAGAACCGGCTTCTACACCAAAATTATAAGTTGCATGCATAGGCATTAAGAAAGACCATTGGCTGTAAACAAATCTGTAGCCAAATATTCCTAAAGCAAAGTAAATTAAAACAGGCCTACTTAAAAGAACCTTTATAATCGAGCCATCAAAAGCTGCTTCCATTTCATTTCTCGAGCTGCTATCAACAAGAGTTTCTTCTTTTTCAGAAGGGTCATAGGTTTCTTTAATAAAGATTGCAATCAAAGCTAGAGATATAAATGCAGTAATGGCATCAATTAAAAACATAAGATTTAAATGATTTGCAAATAGCCTTCCTGCGAAGATCATTGCAAAAGCAAAACCTAAATTAAAACCTAAGTAAAGCAAAGAATAAGCACCTTCTCTATCTTTGTCAGTAGTAATATCACCTATCATTGCATCATGAGAAGGTCCTGCAATACCAAAAAATACACTTGCACTTATAAGCACATACACCATTTCGATAGAAGTTTCCATAAAATAGCAGATTATATAGCTAACCATTCCTAAAGATTGAAATATTATGAGGAGTTTTTTTCTTCCAAACTTATCTGCTAAATTACCACCTAAAAGACTTGCGGGAGCATAGAGTACACCACCCAATGCTGTAATTACTCCAACTTGAGATTCAGGAAGTCCGATTTTTTCTCTTAATATCAAGGTCATAAAAGGAAAAATTAAAGCTCCAATCGCATTTACAAATCTAGAAATGAAAAGTATATACACTTCCCGTCTAAGCCCTTTATAAGGTTGAATAATTTTGTTTATATATTCCATAATAAGCACCTACTAATAAATTTTTATAATTTCAACTTGTATTTTATAACACAAATTAATAATTATAAATATAAAAACAAAAATTTCATTTAAATTTAATAATTTAATTTAAAAAAGTTAATTCTATGTTAATTTAATAATAGTGAGAATAATTATCGAAAAAAAAGGTATATATTAAATATATTAAATAAACAAGGGGAGAAAAGAATGA
The DNA here is from genome assembly GCA_964574015.1 of uncultured Clostridia bacterium. Classification (GTDB taxonomy): domain Bacteria; phylum Bacillota; class Clostridia; order Tissierellales; family Dethiosulfatibacteraceae; genus UBA8670. The sequence continues at coordinate 1,658 of CAZNLP010000159.1, forward strand.
AAAACTATACCTTAAATGGTTATGCCATTTATGATTATATAATTTCAGGGGCAAAAAAAATTATTCAAAATGAAAAACAACTTAATGAAATAAATGTTTTTCCCGTAGCAGACGGTGATACAGGAAGTAATCTTGCTTATACAATGAACCACATTATAAGAAATGCAGAGAAAAGCGAAGATGTCTCTGCAACGTTAGATTCAATATCATCAGCGGCAGTAGATGCATCTTTTGGGAATTCAGGAACTATATTTGCAAAATATTTATATGGATTATCTTTAGAAAATAAAAATAAAAAAAATATATCTATTAAAGAATTTATATACGGTCTTCATAAATCAGTAGCTTATGCTTATGATTCTATTGCTATGCCTAAAGAAGGAACTATACTTACAGTAATGAAAGAGTGGACAAATTTTCTAAACAAACAGGAGGATAAACATAATGAATTTGAAAACTTATTGGAATCATCAATAGATTACTCATACAATGTTCTGGATAAAACTAAAGATTTAATAGATGTTCTTAAAGAAGCAGATGTAGTTGATGCAGGGGCTAAAGGGTTTGTTTGTTTTATAGAAGGAATACTGGATCATGTGAGATTTGGTAAAGGCAAGAAAAACATAATGTCAAGAATAGAACTTGTAGATTTAGAGAAATTAGATCATTTGAATTCGCATTTAGATTATAGATATTGTAGCGAATTTACCATTGAAAACTTAGGTATCAAACGTAAAGAATTAATTAGAACTTTAAACAATCATGGAGATTCAGTAATTGTAAATATATATAAAGATAAAGCAAAAATTCATATACATACAAATGAACCGGAAAAAGTAATGCTTAAATTGATAAAATCAGGAAAAGTAGTTGAAAGTAAAATTGATGACATGTCTATACAATACGATATAGTGCATAAAAAAAGAAAAAAAATTGGACTAATAACCGATTCTATAGCTGATATTTCTAAAGATTTTATAAAAGAAAATATGATTACCGTAATACCCATACAGGTACTAAGTGAAGGAACAGTATATCTAGATAGGATAACAGTTGATGGAGAAACAATATATGAAATCCTTGATAATGTAGAAGATTATCCTACAACATCTCAACCAAGTGAAACTAATATAGAAAGAATGCTCGAATTTTTACTTAACTACTATGAAAAGATAGTAGGAGTATTTGTATCGGATAAAATGAGTGGTACTTTTTCTAAAGTATCTAAAATAGCTGAAAAGCTTGATATAAATAATAATAGAATTTTAATTATAAATTCAAAATTAAATTCAGGCGGAGAAGGATTAGTAGTTAAAAAAGCCGTAGATTATATTGCAGAGGGATTAGATTTAAATGAAATAGAAGAAAGATTAGAGATGGATGTAAAGAAAACAAAGCTTTTTGTTAAAATACCCGACCTGAACTATGCTGTAAGAGGAGGAAGAGTTCCTAAGGTAGTTGGAAGTTTTGCTTCTTTAGTAGGACTACAACCGATAATTTCAATAGATGATGATGGAAATGGAACTGTGACGGCAAAAGGAAATATAGCTAAAATAGTAGAAAAACAAATGAGAAAAACAGGAATAAAAGAATATTCAATAGTACACACTAAAAGTTTGAATAAAGCTGAAGAACTTGCCCAAGAGTTAGAAAAAATCACGGGGAAGCCGCCAATTTTTATAGAAAATGTTTCAGCAGTTGTCAGTGCTTTTATAGGTAAAGGCGCATATGGTGTAGCATTTAAGGAGGAGTAAATGAATACTTTAATTTTAGGAGCATTAACAATTTTTATATATTTTTTATTGTTTTTTATTGCAGGACAAATATTAAAAAACAACTCTATAGTAGACATAGGGTGGGGATTTGGGTTTTTTTTAGTAGCTGTAGTTATGATTATAAATAATTTCAGTGTTGAAAGATTGATAATTACTGCAATGGTATCTCTGTGGGGTTTAAGATTGTTTTATCATATTTTAAAGAGAAATATAGGTAAAGATGAAGATTTTAGATATCAAAACATGAGGAAAAAATGGGGTAAAAAACAGGTAATAAATGCATTTTTTAAGGTGTATATGGTACAGGGACTTTTTATGTTTTTAATATCAATGACTATTTTAACATATGGTGATAGTATAAAAAATGCAGCATTAGTAGTAATTGGGTTAATTATATTTTCAATAGGATTTTTCTTTGAATCTGTAGGAGACAAACAGCTTAAAGAGTTCAAATCTAACCCTGAAAACAAGGGTAAATTGATGAATGAAGGTCTGTGGAAGTACACAAGACACCCAAATTATTTTGGAGAAGCTGTCATTTGGTGGGGAATTTATACTACAGGATTAGGATTTGGAGCACCTTTATGGGCTGTAATTAGTCCTATTACTATAACCTACCTTGTAAGATTTGTATCAGGAGTACCATTGTTGGAAGAAAAATACAAGGATAGAGAAGATTTTAAGGAATATAAAAAGAAAACTCCTATATTTGTTCCTTTTTTGAAACCAAAGGAAAACTAAATAGAAATTTTCTTACTTATCACATAAATAATAGAAGATAGGGCAACAGTAGAAGTAAGGGCAATAAAAACAAAAGAAGTTTGCAAGGTGTAAGAATCACCAATTTTACCAACAATAGGAAATATTACTATCATAAAAAAGCTAAAAGCCATACTTTGAAGGGATAGTAAAGTTGCTCTTTGTTCACTCTTGATAAGTTTATTTATGTAATTACCCATCACAATGAA
>CAZNLP010000160.1:0-4385 GCA_964574015.1 uncultured Clostridia bacterium
AGTTATCCACAAGAAAACCCCTTAATCTTAAATAAGTTTAAGGGGTTTTCCACATATATTTGAGTTTTGCACAGGTTAATCCACAATTTTGTTGATTATCTGTCTAAAACCTTCTTAATTCTTTCAATTGCCCAATCTATTTCTTCCTTAGTTATAATGATTGGAGGTGCAAATCTTATAACTGTTTCGTGAGTTTCATGAGCTAAAACTCCTTCATCCTTTAATTCGTCGCAGTAACCTCCTGCTTTATGGTCGAACTCAACACCTATTAAAAGTCCTTTTCCTCTTACATCAACTATATGAGGATTATTAATTTCCTTAAGTCTTTCTATGAAATATTTTCCTTTTTCCTGTGCCATTTCTACATAATTATCATCAACTAAGGCATCCATTGCTGCTATAGATATTGCACATCCGAGAGGATTACCACCAAAAGTAGATCCGTGAGAACCAGGTTCAAATACTCCAAGAATTTCTTTGTTTGCAGCAACAGCTGAAACTGGGAATACTCCTCCACCTAATGCTTTACCTAAAACATACATATCAGGCTCTACACCTTCCCACTCACTTGCGAACATTTTTCCGGTTCTTGCAAAACCTGTCTGAACTTCATCAGCTATAAGAAGTACATTATTTTCTTCACATACTTTTTTTGCTTCTTTCATAAATCCTTCAGGTGGTGTAATAATTCCACCTTCTCCTTGGATAGGCTCCATTATGAATGCTGCAGTATTCTCATTAATATTTTCTTTAAGAGCTTCAATATCTCCGTATGGAATTCTTTTCATTCCAGGATTAAGAGGTCCAAATCCTCTTTTATATGCATTTTCTGAACTCATAGATACGATAGCTATAGTTCTACCATGAAAGTTCCCGTCACATGCAATGATTTCCTGTTTGCCGTCTTCTACACCTTTAACATCAACAGCCCATCTCCTGGCTGCTTTTAAAGCTGTTTCTACTGCTTCAGCTCCTGTGTTCATCGGTAGTATCATATTTTTATTAGTCAAATTTGCAAGTTTTTCATAAAAAGTTCCTAATAATTCATTATGATATGCTCTGGATGTTAATGTTACTTTTTCCAGCTGTTCTTTTGCTGCTTGGATAACTTTAGGATGTCTATGCCCGTGACTTACTGCTGAGTATGCACTCAACATATCTATATATTTTTTCCCTTCAGGGTCTTCTACCCATACTCCTTCAGCTTTAGAAAAAACAACTTCTGTAGGACTGTAATTGTGAGCTCCAAATTTGTTTGTTTGTTCAATTATTTCTTTAGTTGATGCCATTTTCTACCTCCTATTTTTATTATACTAATTTACACATATTCATTTATTTTTAGCTAATTTAAATGCTTTTATACATTTTTATTATATCAGGGTTTGTTTATTTGTCAACGAAATTTGAAACGGCGTTTTAAATTTTTAATTTGATTAAATATGTTATGTCAATATGTTGTATTGCTTAATTATAATAGCTTTATTTTATTTTTTCTTATTTTTTCTTGACAGGTTCTTAAATTTTTACTATTATGTAATAAATTGATTTTGATTTTGGAGATTACTATGATTTTATTGGGTAAAAAATTCAGAGAATATAAAAGATATTATTTTTTTTATTTAAACTTTTTCTATAGTTTAAGTAAATTTTATGCATAATAATAGTTTGTTTTCTCTGAGAAGATCAATATTTAAAAATTAAGACTTCTTATGAAGTCTTTTTTTATTTTAGGGGAGGTTTTTTATGAATTTACAATTATTTATAGTTATTATTTACATAGCTGCTCTTTTTGCTATAAGTGGATATGCAAAGAAGCTTACAAAAAAAGGGGATTCTGAAAGTTTTATTCTAGCAGGTAGAAAGCTTTCTGCACCAATTGTAGCTGTTACAGTAACTGGTTTAGCAATCGGTGGAGCATCTACTATAGGAGTATCTGAAAATGCCTATAATGTTGGCTTATCAGCTGGTTGGTACAATGTAGCATGGGGTATTGGAGCAATAGCAGTAGGATTGTTAACTGCAAAGAAATACCGAAGCTTAAATGTGTCTACGGTACCGGAATTGTTTGAAAAATACTACGGAAATAGTGCAAGAGCTTTAATGGTTATTTCTCAAATAGTAGTAATGGTCGTTATTGCCTCTTTACAATACGTAGCAGGTGGAGCTATCCTAGCTTCTCTACTTCCGGATATATTTACTCTGCAAACTGGTATGATTGTTAGTGCTGTAGTTTTCGTAGGCATTACTTTTATAGGGGGCATGTGGTCAGCAGGTCTATCAAATATATTAAATGTTACTCTTATATATATTGGAATTATAATGGCTAGTATAGCTTCCGTTTCATCTTTAGGTGGAGTACAAGAAATTAGCTTGAATTTGCCAAGTGAAATTCCATATTTTCATTTAATTGATGGATTAGGTTTAGGAATGATAATGGCTTGGATTGTAGTTATGTTCACTCAAACACAGTCGCTTCAAGCTGTAGTACAGATATCATTTTCCGCGAAGGATGAATCTAACGCAAAAAAAGGTTTTATAATAGGTGGTCTTTTAATGCTTCCAATAGGTTTTTTATCTGCTATTATGGGTATTGCAGCTAAAGCGGCTTATCCAGATATTTCTGCAACTATGGCTTTGCCTAAGATTATAATGTCTCTTAATCCTTTACTTGCAGGTATAACACTGGCTGCTTTATGGGCTGCAGATGTATCCACAGCCTGTAATCTGCTATTAGGTACTTCAACTTTATTCTCACAAGACATTTTCAAAAGATATATTAAGCCTGATATTGATGAAAGTACTTTTTCTTTAGTAACTAAATTAACTGTAGTAGTTATAGGAGTTATAACTTTTGTATTAGCTTCTTCAGTAGTTGGAATACTCCAAACTTTACTGGTAGCTTTAAGTTTAACCACTGCTTTTACATTGACTATGCTGTTTACAATATTTAAACCTTCAATGTGTAGAAGAAGTTCTGCATCTGCAACTATCATAGCAGGGATACTCACATTAGTAGTATGGCAGCTTGTACCGGCTGTAAGGATTTTTTCACATCCAATCTATATGGAGTGGTTGGTATGTACGATAGTATTCTTTGCTGTTATGGTAATAGATAAAAGGGAAATTAAAAATTTAGAAGAAATTGAGGTTGTAAAAAATGCATAAATTTAAATTGAAACTTGGAAAAGATAAAATTGAATATAATGTTAAAGAAGAAAATTTTTTAGACCTTTTGGAAACTGAAAAAAAATATGAATTGTCAGAAAATCAAGTAATCAAAAAATCTTTAGAAAACCCAATTAGTACTGAAAAACTAAGTTCTACAGTTAAAAAAGGCGAGAAAGTTTGCATTGTAGTATCAGACGTTACCAGAATGTATCAGAAGCCTAATGTTTTTTTGCCTTTTATTGTAGAAGAGATAAAAAAGGGCGGTGTTGAAGATTCTGATATATTTTTCTTGTGTGCTTTAGGTTCTCATAGAAAACAAACAGAAGAGGAACATAGAAAAATATTAGGTGAAGATTTATACAATAGGTATAAAATAGTTGATCACGACTGCAACAACGAAGATAATTTAATAAATATTGGTAAAACTTCAAGAGGTACTCCTGTAGAAATTAATAAAATGGCTTATGAAGCTGATAGATTAGTAGTTACCGGTGCTGTCGTTTATCATGTAATGTCCGGATGGGGTGGTGGAAGAAAATCTATACTTCCGGGAATATCCTCGAGAGAATCTATAATGAAAAACCACTCTATTTCTATAAGCGATACAGTGGGAATGGGTCCTAATCCTTTATGTGACTGTGCTCTATATGAAGACAATCCTCTAAATTTAGATATGATTGAAGCTTCTGAGATGGTTAATCCAGATTTTATGTTTAACGTAATCTTAGGCAAGGGTAGGATAGTAGATGCAGTTTCTGGAGATATTACAAAAGCCCATAAAGAAGGCTGCGAAATAGTATCTAAAGAAAATGACTACCTGATAGATGAATTAGGAGATATGGTTGTTGTATCAGCTGGAGGTTTTCCAAAAGATTTAAACTACTATCAATCCACAAAAGCAATTTATAATGCTATGAGAAGTGTAAAAAAAGATGGAGTTGTAATTGTCCTAGCAGACTGTAGTGAGGGTATGGGAAACCCTGAGGTTGAATCTATACTAAGAAACTTTAATAATAATTTAGAAAGAGAAAATGAATTAAGAGAAAACTATACAATTGCTAAATACATTGGATTTCTTTCAGCTTGGTACAGTGAAGTTTACAACATAATATATGTTTCCTCTATAGATCCTTCTTTAGTAGGAAATACAAGTATTAAAGTTACAAAAACTTTAGATGAAGCTTTAGAAGAGGTTAAAAAAATAAAAGGCACCTTAG
>CAZNLP010000161.1:0-4362 GCA_964574015.1 uncultured Clostridia bacterium
CGTTGCAAACTCCAGTACGCTGTGTTTTTGCATTATCTGCAATTTTTACAGCCATGTCTAAATTTGCATAACAATCTATATATACATGACAGTTACCGGTACCGGTTTCAATAACAGGCACGGTGCTGTTTTCAACAACGGACTTTATTAATCCAGCTCCACCACGAGGGATAAGCAGATCAAGATATTCATTCATCTTCATCATTTCAAGAGCAGTTTTTCTGTCGGTATCCTTAATAATTTGTACTATTTCTTTTGGAAGATTATACTTCTCGAGAGTATTTTGAACTATCTCTACAAGAATTTTGTTTGAGTTAATAGCATCGCTACCACCTCTTAAAATAACTACATTATTTGTTTTAAAGCATAGCCCAAAAGCATCTATTGTAACATTAGGTCTGGATTCGTATATAATCCCAATAACCCCCATAGGCACTCTTTTTTTTCCTATTTTTAAACCGTTACCCATTTCTTTCATATATAAAACTTCGCCGACTGGATCCATAAGTCTTGATATTTTATTAAGCCCTTCAGCCATGGATATTATTCTGTCTTCAGTGAGTAGCAACCTATCTATTAAGGATTCTTTGACACCGGATTGTTTTGCTTTTATAATATCCAGCTTATTTTCTTTTATAATAGTATTTGTATTTTTTACAAGTTCATCAGCTACCTTGTTTAATATATTGTTTTTTTCATTAGATTTTAACTTTGATAATTCGTATTTAGCTTTCTGTGAGTTTTTCCCTATAAGTTTAAGCTGTGTCATATTGCTCTCCTTTCGTATTTCCGTTAAAAAAAGTACCTATTTCTTTTCCTTCGAGGATGTCGTATATTATATCTAAATTTTCTCCATTTGCTATAACCATACTTATACCTTTGTTGATAAGTTTTTCAGCTGCTTTTATTTTTGTAACCATACCACCTGTTCCTAAATTACTACCTGCACTTCCTGCCATTAAATGAATATCTTCATCAACTTTATTTACGTAAGGAATAAGGTTTGCAGATGAATTTTCTAAGGGGGAAGAATCATATAAGCCATCAATATCAGAAAGCATTAGAAGCACGTCTGCTTCTATAATAGTTGCAACCATAGATGATAGAGTATCGTTATCACCGATTTTAAACATAGCTATTTCATCTGTGGCTACAGAGTCGTTTTCGTTGGCTATTGGAATTACTCCCATGTCTAAAAGTCTGGTTATTGTATTTACTACATTTGTTCTTTTTATATCATCCAGCACTACATCTTTCGTAAGAAGAAGTTGGGCTATAGTTTGATTATATTCTTTAAAAAATTTTTCGTAATACTGCATTAGTATCGTTTGACCAACTGCTGCAACTGCCTGTTTATCTTTTAATTTTAAAGGTCTTTCTTCAAGGCCCAATCTATTCATACCAGCACCAACTGCTCCTGAAGATACGAGTATTATTTTTCTACCAGTATTTTTTAGATCTGTAAGAACCTTTGCAATTTGTTCAATTTTCCTAAGATTAACATTACCATTGCTGTAGGTTAATGAAGAAGTACCTATTTTTATTACTATTTTTTTTGCATTTTTTAATTCTGTTCGCATAATAACACTCCTCAAAATTAATTATGTATAATATTACAATAAAACACATATTATTTCAATGATTATTTTAAAAACCATCAATGTTTTCTAAAATAATTAAGAAGCAAATAAATTTTTGTGTAAAGATGGATATTAAAATTAAATTGACATACATAGAACTCTTAGGTATAATCATTCTATAAAATAGGATTTATGGAGGTACTTATGGATATATCCAAAGATTTAATTGCCGCCTCATCCACACCTTTAGTATTAGCAATACTGAAAAAGAAAGATAACTACGGATATAATATTATAAAAAAAATCAAAGAAATTTCTGATAACAAGATAATTTGGACAGAGGGAATGCTTTATCCTGTTTTACATAAATTAGAAAAAGAAGGACTGATAGAATCTTATTGGAGAAAAGCTGAAACTGGTCGAAAGCGAAAATATTATCGAATTAAAGAAGAAGGATTGAAAGAATTAGATAAACAAAAGAAGCAGTGGGAAGTAGTACATTCTACTTTGTCTAAAGAAATTATATTTGAAGATGAAAAATAGGAGGAAGGCATGTTCGACTTGGAAAGTAATATAAATACATGGAGCAATCATCTAAGATTAAGTGAAGATTTAAAAGAAGAAGATGTAGTAGAGCTAGAAGATCATCTGAGAGAAGAAATAGATAATTTAGTGGAAAGAGGTCTTTCTGAGGATGAAGCTTTTTTGATAAGTGTAAAAAGGTTAGGTAGTATTAACAATTTATCTCAAGAATATTCAAAAATAAATACTGAAACCTTGTGGAAGCAGCTTTTAGTAGATTTTGGTGATGAAGATGAAAATAGAAAAAATTATAGAGATCTACTAATTGTACTATTATTTGCTTTATTAGCTGGAACAGTTGCAAGGATACCCTATTTGTTTGGTGTAACTATACAAGATATAGCTTATTTTAAGAATCTTAGCTTCTATATTCTACCCTTTGCAGTTTTGTACTTTGGAATAAAACATAAAGTAGATAAAAAAATTATTGGAACTATTATAGGAGTATTTGCACTAACAGCATTTATTATAAATATGTATCCATCATATGACCCTTATCATACTGAAGCACTCACAGCTATTCATCTTCCACTTATGCTGTGGTTGATAACGGGGATAGCTTATATGGGTAAAAAATGGAGAGACTATAAGGAAAGAATGAATTTTATAAGATTGACGGGAGAAAGTATAATATACGGGAGTTTAATTATTCTTGGTGCAATGGTATTAATAATGTTCACAGCTATGATATTTGAAACCATTTCTTTAAATATTAAGGAAGAAATTATAACTACTATTGCTATTTATGGAGGATTTACAGCTTTTATGATTACAATTTATTTAGTAGAAAAGAAAAAAAGTATTGTTGAAAATTTCGCACCTATTCTTGCGAAAATTTTTAGCCCTTTATTTTTAATAACAATGCTTATTTTTATAATTTCAATGATAGTGACTGGAAAAAATCCTGCTGAAGATAGAAATTTTCTAATAGCCTTCGATTTAATGCTCGTTTTAGTTTTAGGATTGGTAATTTACACGATTTCTGCTAGAGATATATATAAAAAATCTAATATTTTTGACTATTTAAATGTAGCTCTTATAGTATCAGCTATTTTAGTAGATGGTGTTGCTCTAGCAGCTATAATATCTAGATTAGCAGAATATGGAATGAGCCCTAATAAACTTGCTGCTTTTGGAGAAAATATTCTTTTGCTTATCAATTTGGTTGGGTTGCTTTGGTTGTATTTAAAATACTTTAAGGGCAAGATTAAATTTGAAAAAATTGAAATTTTTCAAACCGCTTATCTAACATATTATGCTCTTTGGTTGGCGATAGTAGTTTTTGTTTTTCCTATAATCTTTAGCTTTAAGTAAAGATTATTTAATAGAAGTTTAATTTACCAATTTAAAATATTATTGTATACTAATATTTGACGAATAAAATAGCACTGGAGGATAAAATTGTTTATAGAAATTATAAAAGTAATAATAATTGGAATAGTAGAAGGAATTACTGAATGGCTACCCGTAAGCAGCACCGGACATATGATTTTAGTAGAAGAGTTTATAAAAATGGATGTTACTCCGGCATTTAAAGAAATGTTTTTGGTAGTTATACAGCTGGGGGCAATAATGGCTGTAGTAATACTATTTTTCCATAAACTTAATCCTTTTTCACCCGATAAATCTAAAGAGGAAAAAATAGATACTATGAAAATTTGGTTAAAGGTTGTAATAGGGGTACTTCCAGCTGCTGTACTGGGACTACTTTTAGATGACTGGTTAAACGACCATCTATACAACTACTGGACCGTTGCTGTTATGCTTATTGTCTACGGCATATTGTTTATACTTGTTGAATACAGAAATGAAGGGAAAAAAGCACTGATAACGAGCATAGAAGAATTATCCTACAAAACAGCCTTTCTTATAGGGATGTTTCAAGTACTTGCACTTATTCCGGGGACTTCCAGATCTGGAGCAACTATTATAGGAGGGATTATACTAGGCGCTTCCAGGTTTATAGCTGCCGAGTTTTCTTTTTTTCTATCAATACCGGTTATGTTTGGAGCAAGTGCTCTTAAGGTAGTTAAATTTGGTTTTGAATTTACACAAAGTGAAATAATCATTTTGTTAACGGGAATGATTGTAGCTTTTATAGTTTCTATAATATCGATTAAATTCTTACTTCAGTATATTAAAAATCATGATTTTAAAGTTTTTGGATGGTATAGGATAATTTTAGGTATAATAGTAATAG
>CAZNLP010000162.1:0-4332 GCA_964574015.1 uncultured Clostridia bacterium
GTTTAATTATCTTCTTCACTTCTTACTGTAAGATACATTACAGGCATTGCTGTAGGGTCGAATTTAAATACATTTGGATCAGAAGCTCCATCTGGAAGAAATCCTTTCACCATATCAATTTTTTCTCTCATCTCTAGAGCTGCAAAGTCCATATCAGTACCAAACTCAAGTTGAAGGATTATAAGAGAACTTCCCTCGGAAGATATTGAGGTAAGAGTATCTATGTTTGCCACTGTAGTTAAAGAATTTTCCAACGGCCTTGTCACAAGATTTTCTATTTCTTCCGGACTTACTCCTGAATAGCTTGTAGAAACAACTGCTATGGGAAATTCAATATTCGGAAGAAGGTCTATTGGTAATTCGGTTAATGAAACGACACCTATTAATATTACTATCAATATTACCATTAAGATAGTAACAGGGCGTCTAACTGAAAATTTTGAAATCATATTATTCTCCCCTCACTACCTTTATTTTTGTACCGTCACTTATATAGTTCTGTCCTTCTACTATGACCATTTCTCCTTCTTCAACACCTGTAATAATTTCTAATCTATCACCAACATCCAGTCCAGTTTCAACTATATTTTCAACTGCTTTATCACCTTCTGAGGTGTAAATTACTGTATTACCATCTTTTTGTAAAACAGCCTGAGCAGGTACTGCGATTACATTTTCTCTAATATCAGTTGGTATTGTAATTGATGCAAACATTCCCGCTTTAATATTGTTTTTATTTGGAACTCTTATCTTAACTTCGTAAAGTCCTGTTTGAGGATTTGCAGAATCGCTTACTGATTCAATTTCAGCATTAATTTTTAATTCTGCTGCCTCTATTTCAACTCTAACTTCCTTACCAGTATATATTTTATTTATTATATTTTCAGTGACATTTACAACTATTTTAACATTTTCCATGTCCATTATTACTACAGAAGGTGAAGAATTTGTAGCGTATTCTCCTTCTTCTATATTTACACTAGTTATAGTTCCACCTATTGGAGCCTTAACCTCTGCATTATCTAAAGCACCTAAAGCCTGATTGTATCCTACTCTTGCTTGAGCTACCTGAGCTTCCACTGTCTGTAAGCTTTTATCTGATGCAGCAAGCTTCGCCTGATCGTATTCAGCTTTAGACACAGCTCCCTCTTCATAAAGTTCTTCAGTTCTTGCAAAAGCGTCCTTTGCATTTTCTATCTGCTCTTTAGTTCTTTCATAATTTGCCAAAGCAGAATTATATGCAGCTCTCGCTTGATCCACCTGGTCTTGAATATCATCTTCATTTAGAATAAATAGGACATCATCTTTTCCCACTTCATCCCCTACTGATACTCTAACCTCTTCTACTTTTCCAACTATTTTGGGCATTACATATACATCTTTGTCTGCATATACATTGCCTGAAAAAATATTTTCTACATATATATCCTGTTTATGTGCAGTTTCCACTTCCACAGCTATATATGATTCTTTTTCTTCCTCAACAGCTTCCTGTCCGCATCCAGCTAATGAAATAGCTATAATCAATACAAAAGCTGCAATCACTATCTTTTTCACAATACTACCTCCTGATAATTTCGTTATTTTTTTATGTATATTATTCCGACTGACCAGTCGGTTCTATAATAATATCACTAATTATATCGCAAGTCAATTAGAATAACATTAAAAAAAAATTAAAATTTATGTATAATTTATTTTTAAAATGGTAAAATATATATAGAGTGATTGTAAACAAAATTCAAGGAGGTTACTATGGAAAATTTGATTAAATGTGGAAATTGTGGTTATACTACTGAAAAGGATGCCTTTGGAGAAAAATGTCCAAAATGTGGAGCACCAAGAGAAAAATTTATCGAGTTAAGCGAAGAAACTTCAGGAAAGATACGAGCAGCTGATACTACTAACGATATACACATGGATATTGTTAATTTAGCTATGGCTATTGAAGAATTAGCAAGAGAAGGAATCGAACTAGATTTAGACCCTGGATGTGTTGATGCTTTCGAAAAAGCAGCTCAAGCAGCGTGGGAAATGAAACAAATTTCAAAAGCTGAGTTAGAAACACACATGCACAAGAATAAATGGTAATTATTAATTAATAATATCATAATAAAAGAAGCTTGATTTAATCAAGCTTCTTTTATTATGATATAATGATTACGGAGGTGTTTTTATGAAATTTAATAGTTTTTTAAAGCTGGTTGAAATACAGACTAAGGCAGCAAGCGTAGTTCCTTTTTTAATAGGTACCTTTTATGCTTTGTATGCTTATGATTCTTTTGATTTTCTTAACTTTTTGATAATGCTAGTTTCATTAGAAGCCTTTGATATGGCTACAACTACTATCAATAACTACATAGATTTTAAAAGTGCAAAGAAAAAAGAAGGCTATGGTTACGAATCTCATAATGCAATTGTAAGAGACAATATCCCTGAATATTTAGTTCAATTAACTATAGTTATTCTAATATCTATTGCTGTATTGTTCGGAATTTTACTAGTACTTAGAACTAATCCTTTAGTTTTAATTATAGGAATAATGTCTTTTGCTGCAGGGATATTGTATACCTTTGGTCCTGTCCCTATATCAAGGACTCCTTTTGGAGAACTGGTATCAGGATTTATAATGGGGTTTTTTATAATATTTTTAGCTTCATATATCCATGTATATGAGGACAGTATAGTTTTATTTAACTTAAACAACTGGATTTTAGATTTAAGTATAGATTTGCCTGAATTATTAAAAATATTCTTAGTTTCCCTACCTGCTCAGCTTGGTATTGCAAATATTATGCTTGCTAACAATATCTGTGATATAGATGATGATATAGCTAATGACAGGTATACACTTCCAAGATATATTGGAAAAAATCGATCTATAACTTTATATTCTCTAATATACATAAAGGCTTTCCTAATTTTAATTATTCTCATTATATTCGACATTGTACCTTTAGTTACTCTACTTGCTCTTATAACTTTTATTCCTGTAATGAGTAACGTACATAAATTTAGAAAAGAACAGAGTAAAGACGAAACCTTTGAATTAGCAGTTCATAACTTCTTAATTATAAATACAGCACTAGCAATTTCTATACTGCTTGGCATAATATTTTGATAAGAATTTAGAAGATGAAATTAAATATTATATACATAAAAAAATCGGTATTATTTTTTCTAATACCGATTTTAGTATTTAATCTTTCTCTTTATACAATTTTTCTTTGTAGTAGCTATCTGCTTGGTAGAGTGCTACCATTGCATTGTGTCCTAAAACTCTATCTTTCGTTGCAAATACAGTCACAGGAGCTTCCGAATATTTAATAAACAATGAGTCATGTCCTATACAGAGTCCTAATATGATATTAAGATCTGTTTTTGCTTTATTCATAAACATAGCCTGCCCGATTGGATTACACATAGTTTCATATTCATTTGGACAAATTTTTTCTTCTTCTTCAATATCGATAAATTCTTTAGGAATATTTCCATTTTTACATACTACTGAATTAGGTTCAAATCCATTGTGTTTAAGAACTGAAGAAAGTATCTTAGCTTCTTTTTTTAGTCCTATACAAAATGCTATCCCTAACTTTTTGTATCCACTTCTTTTAGCAAAATCTATAATTTCTTCTAATCTAGTATTTTTACAGTAGCCGCTGCTTTCAACTATAGCAGAAATTTTAGCAAATTTTTTATTATCGTCTTCATCATATATTTTCTTTATTTTTTCAAGTTCCTCTTTTTCTAATGTAGGACAATTCGTTGGATAATTATCAGGTTTTTCTTTTTTACAGCTTTCATCCTGACAGTAAGCACAAGTATAAATATTAATCGCCTCCAAATTTTATTTGAATTTTTTTACTACTCACATAATTATTCTATTAAAATTTATTTATTTTTTTAATTCTTCTTTCCATTCAAATAGAATGCTTTCAAGTGCTGCAATTGTTGCTCTATTTGTAATGTCTTTAATTTCTCCACGACCTAACCAATCTAAATCACTGTAAATATACTGATCTCGAAGTAAATTTTCTAATGATTCTATGGTTATTGAACCCTTTTCTTTTTGTTTCATAGTTGTTTTATAAATTAAATTAAATGTTTCATCATATTTTTCTCTATTGAATTTTTTTAGATTTTCCATTTACGAACCTCCCCTTTAAAAATATTAGTTCTTAATACTAGCAGCTCGTTTATGAATGTATTGATATTACACACATTATCTTCTTATTATTTAAATATTTCTAAATATTTATTTATTGCCATTATTATTATACTTTTATTTTGGATATGATGTCAATTAATATAAAAACTTAGATATCATTT
>CAZNLP010000163.1:0-4319 GCA_964574015.1 uncultured Clostridia bacterium
ATTTTCATAGTCATTTTTTAGTTTATTTATTTCTTCTTCTTTTTCTTCTTTCTTTTTTTCATAAACCATTTTTTGAAATAAATCTATTTTATTATCAATTGTATACATTCATATCACCTACTTTAAGGTTTAATTCCTATTGTTTTTTGGATGTGCTCCATAATATAGTTTGAATCTTTTGATCCTTCCGGTTCAGGGATTTGAATAATTAAAGTATCTTTTTCCTGTAATTTTTTCTCCATAATATAAGTTTTATTATCGTTAGCTATGTCTTCAGATACAATAATTATACCTACTTCTTTTTTTTCTATTAATTT
The DNA here is from genome assembly GCA_964574015.1 of uncultured Clostridia bacterium. Lineage (GTDB taxonomy): Bacteria > Bacillota > Clostridia > Tissierellales > Dethiosulfatibacteraceae > UBA8670. Next base: position 318 of record CAZNLP010000163.1, read on the forward strand.
ATCAATAGACTCCTCAATATTTTCATTATCTTTTATAAGTCTACCTTCTATTCCTGCTAATCTCAAGCTTATAAGAGTTTCCTTGTTTTTACATAAAAGATATGATTTCATCTATAGATTTCCTAATATTAGTATTGAAATTATAAGTCCATATATTGCAATACCTTCAGCTAATCCAACAAAGATTAGAGTTTTTCCTAATATTTTTGGATTTTCAGATACTGCACCTAAAGCTGATGAACCAACACTTCCCACTGCATATCCTGCTCCAATAGTTGCAAGTCCTGTTGATAAAGCTGCTGCAATATAGCCTAATCCGCTTGATCCGGACTCTACTGCTTGTTCTCCTTCTGCTGCGTAAGCTATTCCTTCATAGGTGAAAGAGCTTGACAGCACAAGAGCTATAAACACTACAATATTAATACTTAAAAATATTAGTAATTTTTTCTTTCCGCCTTTTAAACTTTTTTTTCTGTAAAAGAAAACTCCAGTTAAAATTGTTCCTAAAATTAATACTGATAAAAACATTATGATTTGCATTTTATACCTCCTCGATTTTCTCAGGAATAAATAATGTACCATCTCCTGAATAGTATTTGCTGAACATTTCATAGTAGAATAGTCTTAATCCCTGGATGAAAACTATTAAACCTTCCAGTCCAATTATTATTAAATTTCCTAAAATAAACATAATAATATTTCCCGTTGTTGTTCCTATTATATCTGATAGAGTATGAAAAGCCATAAATAGTCCAACGTGATTTATAGCAAAAGCTCCAACTCTTATAAATGATATACTGTTGCTGAATAAACTTAAGAATGTTTCTAATATGTCAAATCCGCTTTCTATATAGTATTCTGCCTTAAATTTATGTTTAATGCTTTCACCTTTCACAATACATGCTAAAGGTTCTTTTAAAAGTAGTATAACTGCCGAGATAATAACTACAACATACAAAATTGTTTTATTTATTAAAAAATTTCCTGTTACTATTCCAAGCCCAATAAATATAAGAGTAATAAAAAGAACAAGTCCGTTTATACCGTTTCTATCAAATAAATATCCTTCTACATCATTATTCTTATGTTTTATGAATATACTATATATGTAGCTTATAAAAAGGAATATTAATCCTACTCCAATTGCCGTAAAAAGTATTGTTTCTATGTTTTCCATAGGTCTAAAAAATATATTTAAAGGTATAATCTCAGAAATTACCTCTTCATATCCAAAAAAAGAATCATAAAAGAAACCAAAAATCATGGAGCCTATACCTACCCTTGCAAAAAGTTTACCGAAACTATTATTTTTCTTTTTATCCAAATAAAGTCCAGCCAATATTATGACCAACCCCTGTCCCAGATCTCCAAACATTGCTCCAAATAAAAATGTGTATGCTATTCCAAAAAATACTGTAGGATCAACTTCATTATTCGAGGGTACACCATACATGTTTACCAGTTGCTCAAATGGTTCAAAAAACCAATTATTTTTAATATGAGTTGGTCTTTCAATTTTAAATGTATTCTCCTCCTTAGTTTTGTATTTTATAAGTACATTATCGTATTTTTCTTTAATAAAATCAAAACTACCGCTGTGATTTTTCGGTACCCATGCTGATACATAAGCATAATTATCAGAAGCTCCAATTTTCTCCTTGATCTCATCGATTTTTTTGCTCATAATTAGTTTAGAGTACTCTTCATCGATGGTTCTTTTGTTTCTACTAATATACTCTTCTGCTCTATTTCTTATGTCCTCTAATTTATTTTCATACTTTTCTATGTCTCTACTAACTATTTTTTCTACTTCTTCAGGAACTCCCAAATATTTTTCATCAATTTCTATTTCCTTAAAATTAGTACTTCTCAGTATTCTCGACATCTCAACATCTAAACTTTTGGGAGAAATAATTAGATAAAGTTCTTTTTCTTCCTGAGAACTTAAATGAAAAACTACGGCTGATATATTTTCATAGTTTCTAGAGATTCTTTTTCTTTTTTCTTTAGAAAGGTAACCTATTTTAACGGAAAAACTATCCATAGCCATTATCTCCATTAAATTTATATCGTAACCTTTAAGAGTTTTCATAAAGCTTAAGCTTTTTAGTTTTTCCAGTTTTTTTTCTAAAATTTGAATTTTATCATTAAATTGCTGAAGATTTTCTATGATTCCATCAACGCTTTCTTTTATACAATCAAAACATACATCTCCTGTTATGTAATCTTTTGATTTAGTTGGTTGGTATTGCAAGCCTTTTGATAAGTTATCAATTTTTTCTAAGTATTCTGATATTTCTTTATTATTCCTTATTGGCTCTACATCTTCCATATTTAATATTTCGTCTGCATTTTCTTCAGTCATACCTATTGCAAAATCATTATTATCAATTTCTGAATAAGAATTTATAAATTGACAATTTTCATCCAGAATTATATCTTTCAAAACATTATCAAGATCATCTCTTTTGCATACGAGATTCATTATATTTAAATCTTTAATTGCCAATATTTTCACCTCTCTCAAAAGTTCTTATAAGCATGTGCTCTACATCTTTATATTTGTACTTTATACATTCTAATATCGTAGATAAGTCTCTAATTTCATATTCAAGTTTAAATATATAAATAGTAGGAAGCATAATAGATAATCCGGTTTTTTTCATATATTTATCCAGCAATTTATATAAGTATCTCTCATAGGATCTTTCCATTAAATAATCTTCATCTTCAAATATAACAGAATAAGGTCCATTTAAAATATACTTCTTGTATTCTTCCAGTTCCATATAACACAATTCTTTTAATTTTTTTAGTCCAAATCTATGCCCATACTCCAATGTTAGGTTAAAAAGCTCTTCTGAAGAAATACCGAAGTATTTTCTTCCTCTATAAATCCATTGTATATTAAAAAAATCTATATTAATCCCTAAAAGTTCATAAGCTTGTTTCTGATCTCCCTTTCTTAATTTAAGAATACTTTCCGAGAGATTTTTAAAATACATCCTATCCAAGCTCATTTCCATATAAAAAAGAATTTTTTCGCTTTCCTCTTCTTCATATTTTTTTAATTCAGGATAATATACTGTACCCTTTAAACTTTCAATAAATTCACTTAAATTTTCAGCACCCATTATTTTTTCGTAGCTTATATTTTTAAAGAGGTCAGAGTATATATAATGTTCCTTTCCATGCTGTACACTTTCACCTCTTATAAAAATTCTTAAAAATATTTTTATATTATCTAACTCATACCTTAATAATAAAGCCTTTATAAAATTCCTATACTCATCATAATAAAAGTAGTAAAGCTTTTCTAGCAATTTAACGAAATGAGTTTTCATTAAAAATTCTACATCCTCTACTTCATAATTTTCATTTTTAAGTATATCAGAGTAGTGAGTTTTTTTTTGTAAATAATCTACAAATTCTTCTGGGGTTTTTAGTGTAATAATTTTTTTATATTGTTCATCTGTAATTAAATCACCCAACATAGATCTTGCTTTTGCATTTGCCGCTCCATGTATTCTTACCCTATACATACCGGAAACCACCTACTTGTCAAATATTTTATCGAAAACCTTTTTCAGAAGCTCTTCTTTATTCTTTTCATAAGTACCTTCTAAATCTTCAACTTCCAAAGTACATGAATTTATTACACTTTCAGCTTCTTCTTCTCCTTCTTCGATAATTTTTTCTCTTAGATTTTTTTTCTCTCTGTCGATCTCTTCTCGATATTTTTTTCTTTTATTGTTCATGAGTAGATTGTAGCTATTTTCAAGATTCATTATTTCCTCATCTTTTTCTTTAACCATTTTGCTAGTCTTGTAATCTATCTTCAAAATCTCATTTACAATTTCATTAATACTTTCTTTTTCCAAAAAAATCACCTGCTTTTTTAAAATCTATTTTTATTATAAAACATTAATATTATTAATTAAAGGAGTAAATATTATAATTAGTTAATAATTTGCGTTTACCATTCGTTGTTATAATATATTT
>CAZNLP010000164.1:0-4294 GCA_964574015.1 uncultured Clostridia bacterium
TATTATCGCAAAATAGGGTGGTACCGCGAAAGACCTTTCGTCCCTATATATATCAATATTGATGTATGTAGAGATGAAAGGTTTTTTTATTTGAATTTAAAAATATATTTTCGGGAGGTTATTTTGAAAAAGAAAACTATTGTTTTAGGAGTGATAGGATCAGACTGCCATGCGGTAGGAAATAAAATATTAGATCATGCTTTAAATGAAGCCGGCTTTGAAGTGGTAAATATAGGAGTAATGTCTCCTCAGGAAGATTTTATAAATGCTGCTGTAGAAACCAATGCTGATGTTATTTTAGTATCTTCTTTATATGGTCATGGAGAAATAGACTGTAGAGGAATGAAAGAAAAATGCGAAGAAGCAGGGCTTGAGGATATACTTTTATATGTAGGTGGTAACATAGTAGTAGGAAAACAGGAGTGGAAAGATGTTAGAAGAAGATTTGACGCTATGGGATTTGACAGAGTGTACCCGCCAAGCACAAGTGTGGATTTAGCAATTAAAGACTTAAGAGCAGATTTATATAAAGATCACAAGGCTGCTGTATAGACTTATGGATTCATATTTACTCATAGATTTTGGGAGCACCTTTACAAAACTAACTCTCATAGATGTTGAAAATGAAAATGTCTTAGAGACATCAAAATCATATACTACTGTTGATACAAATGTAAAAGAAGGCTATGAAAAAGCTTTAAAAACATTGATGAATAAGATTAATGGCAAGGTAAATATAGTTAAAAAGCTTGCCTGCAGTTCTGCGGCGGGAGGACTTAAGATAATAGCAATAGGGTTAATCCCGGAGTTAACAGCAGAAGCAGCAAAAAGAGCAGCTTTAGGAGCTGGAGCCAGGGTTATAAAAACCTACAGTTTTATGCTTAATGAAGAAGAAATTAATGAAATAAAAAATTCAGATGCCAACATAATTTTATTGGCTGGTGGAACTAATGGGGGAAATTCTGAATGTATTTTGCATAATGCAGAAATGCTATCTAAAAATAACATAGAACTTCCGGTAGTTGCGGCAGGTAATAAAAGCTGTAATGATGATTTAAGAGAAATTTTAGATGGAAAGATAGAATATTATATTACAGAAAATGTTATGCCTAAATTAAATAAGTTGAATATAGATCCAGCAAGAGAAATAATAAGAAGTATTTTTATGGAAAAAATAACTCATGTTAAAGGAATGAAAAATATAGAAGAAGATATTTCAGAGATTGTAATGCCTACTCCAGCAGCAGTTCTAAAAGCTGCGGAAATACTGTCTAAAGGCTCAGTAAAAGAAGATGGAATAGGAGATATACTGGTTGTAGATATTGGTGGTGCAACAACAGATATACATTCAGCTGCAAAAGGTTACCCTACTAATGCATCTGTAATCTTGAAAGGACTCCAAGAGCCCTTCATGAAAAGAACTGTAGAAGGAGATTTAGGTGTTAGGTACTCTACAAAATCTTTATTGGAAGCATCAGGAGAAAACTTTTTGCAAAAATACTTAAAAAAAAGTGATTTTAATATTGAAGAAGAAATAACTAAAAGATATGAAAATGTAAGTTTCCTACCAGAAAATGATAGAGAAGTAGAATTCGACGAAGCTGTGGCAAAAGTTTGTGTTGATCTTTCAATTAAAAGACATGCAGGAAAAACTGAATCTGTCTATACTCCTATGGGAATGACTTTTTACCAGGAGGGAAAAGATCTTCTGGAACTTTCCTATGTAATAGGAACTGGAGGAGTTGTAGTTAATAGTAAAAATCCTAAAAGTATACTAGAGGTTGGAAAATATAGTAAGGAAGATCCTACTTCATTAAAACCTAAAAATCCTAAATTTTTGTTGGATGAAAAATACATTATGTCTGCGATGGGTTTACTATCATTAGTAGATAAAGATATGGCTGTAAGAATCTTGAAGAAATACATTGTAGAATTATAGGAGGATTAAAATTGAAACTCAAAAATAAGAAACTTTCTGAGGATGAATTTTTTAAAATTAGAGAAGAAGTTTTATCTCAGTGGCCTACAGGTAAAGAGGTTGATTTGAAAAAATCTGTAGATTTTTTAAAGAAGCTCCCTGATGAAAAGAATTTTGCACTAAAACTAAGAGAGGCAAAAAAAGCAGGTGTAACTTTAGCTCAGCCCAGAGCGGGAGTAGGACTAATAGATAAACATATAGAACTTATAAATTATTTAGATAAGGAAGGGGGAGCGGATTTGCTTCCCTGTACTATTGACTCCTATACAAGACAAAACAAGTATAATGAATGTCAGGTGGGAATAGAAGAATCCAGAAAAGAAAACAGATCCCTATTAAATGGGTTTCCTGCTGTAAATCACGGGGTTAAAGGATGTAGAGAAGTCTATGATGGAGTTGAAAAACCTCTACAGGCAAGGCACGGAACTCCCGACTCAAGGCTGCTATCAGAGATTGTACATGCAGCTGGATGGACTTCTAATGAAGGAGGAGGTATAAGCTATAATATTCCTTATGCAAAGAATGTATCTGTCGAGAAAACCCTCTACGATTGGCAGTATTGCGATAGACTTGTAGGGTTCTATCAGGAACAGGGCATAGAGCTAAATAGAGAGCCTTTTGGACCTTTAACAGGAACTTTGGTGCCACCATCAACATCAAATGCTGTAGCTGTAATAGAAGCTCTTTTAGCCGCGGAACAGGGAGTGAAGAATATAACTGTCGGATACGGACAGGGTGGGAATCTAATGCAGGATGTAGCTGCAGTAAGAGCATTAGAAGAACAAACAGAAGAATATCTAGAAAAGCTAGGATATAATGATTGTTTTATAACTACTGTACTGCATCAATGGATGGGTGGATTTCCTGAAGATGAAGCAAAAGCTTTCAGTATTATATCTATGGGATCCGTAGCAGCAGCTTTGGCTGGAGCTACTAAGGTTATCGTCAAAACTCCACATGAAGCTCACGGAGTACCTAATAAAGAAGCAAATGCTTCAGGATTAAAGGCTACAAAGATGACTCTAAATATGTATGAAGGTCAAAGAATGCCCATGAGTAAAGAGTTGAATGAAGAAATAAAAATAATAAAAAGAGAGACGGAGTCCATTATATCTAAGGTTTTAGAAGTTGGTAGAGGAGATTTAGCAGTGGGAACTGTTAAAGGTATAGAAATGGGTATTATAGATATACCCTTCGGACCTTCAATATTTAACAAAGGGAAAATGATGCCGGCAAGAGATAACAAAGGTGCGATAAGATATTTAGAAAGTGGTAATTTGCCTTTTTCCAAAGAAATATTGGGTTTTAATAGAGAAAAACTGGAAGAAAGAGGAAAATTTGAAAAAAGAAATGTAGATTTCAAAATGACTATTGACGATATATATGCTGTGAGCAAGGGTAAACTAATAGGAAGAAATTAAAAAAAGACATAAAAAATAAGGGTTTTAAAACCCTTATTTTTTTATGTCTAACTATGTTAAAAAGCAGGAACAACTCCACCTTCATAATTTTCTTCAATAAAGTTCTTAACTTTTTCAGATTGAAGGGCTTCTATTAATTTTTGGTATTTTTCTTCATTTTCTTCACCGGCTCTTACAACAACTATATTGGCATATGGAGAGTTTTCTCCTTCTATTAGGATTCCGTCATTAATAGGATTTAATCCAGCCTGAAGTGCAAAATTACCGTTTATAACAGCTGCATCAACTTCGTCAAGAACTCTTGGTAGAGCTGCAGCCTCAAGGGCAGTAAACACAAAATTGTGTGGATTCTCAGCTATATCATTTTCTGTAGCTTCAAGTCCTGCACCCTCATTTAAAGTAATTAGACCGTTGTTTTGAAGTAGGATTAATGCTCTACCTCCATTTACAGTGTCGTTTGGTATAGCTATTTCTGCACCTTCTTGAAGTTCATCTACAGATTCAGCTTCATTTGCATATAATGCCATTGGTTCAACGTGAACGTTACCTATAGAAACAAGATCTAAACCTTCTGCTTCTGCAAAATCATCTAAGTAAGGCTGATGCTGAAAAAAGTTTGCATCTAACTCACCATCAGCTAAAGCAAGATTAGGTTTTACATAATCTGTAAATTCAATTACTTCTAAGGTAATTCCTTCTGCTTCAAGGTCATCTTTAACAAGGTTAACTAATCTACTGTGGGGTTCCGGAGTTACACCTATTCTTATTATGTTTTCTTCTGATGTGTCTCCAGAACATCCGGATAAAACTGCTAATAATAATACTAATATTAAACTTAAAGCTGTTAATTTTTTCATTTTAATTTCCTCCAATTAATTTATTTTTTATTTATTTT
>CAZNLP010000165.1:0-4269 GCA_964574015.1 uncultured Clostridia bacterium
ACAAAAGAAGTTAAGTTAATTGTTGATAATTTGATTTAAATGAGACGATTAGCTATAATAGCAAATATTGAATATTTATATTGGAGATAGATTATTATGAACTTATTAATTAACCAAAGTATCAATACTATTTTTACTTTTTTACTACTTGCATGTATTCCTTTTATTTGGTATTTAATAAAGCATAGGAAACTAAAAGGCTTGGAGAATTATTTGGGTTTTACAAAACCACAAAAAGCAAGTTTTTTCCCTGCTCTAAGTATTTGGAGGTGATTTTAATGAATATTGTCCTAGTACAAGAAAATTTGTATATGAATGCATTTCGAAAATTAGGGGCTACCAATATAGAAAATGCCAAAACATTGGAAGTTTTGAAATGCAAACATAATCTTGCTTTTAAGAAATTAGTTGATAGAGGTGTATTTATTAAAACAAAGAATAACAACTATTATATGGATGAAGAAAAAGCGATAAAATTCATTCATGCTAGAAGAAGATTTTCATTTTATATAATTATAGGTTTATTCATAACTATTTTAGTCATTGCATTGAAGAGAAGTATGTGAAATTAAACTAGTAAAAAAGATTTTTAAATTAGAAATAATAGTTATAGAGGTGTAAAATAAAAAGACTATTTTTCTAAAGAGGTGGACAATGTGGAAAAAAGAAAAATTATAATAAGTAGTATTATAGCATTAATAATTTTAATTTTAATAATATTAGGAATATTGTCAAAGCTTAATAAATATAATCAAACAATTATAAATTTAACCAATGAAGAAAAAATGGAAGACTTTGAATATCTTTGGAGTAAATTAAATAGCTCATATCCTTTTTGGAATGAAGTTTCAGAAAGTGGAATTAATAAGAATGATGTTTATGAAGATTATAGAAAGGAAATAAAAAAAACAAGTACAGATATTGAATTTATGAAAACAATTGGAGATTTTTTAGAAGAATTTAAAGGTTATGGCCATTTACTTGCTCTTGATGGATATATGTATAATTTTTATGATAATACCTTTACTTTAGCAAAAGATAGACTAAATGACGAAGAAATTAAGGAAATGAAAACTTGGTTTGATGATCTATATAATCCTAAAAGCATACAAACTTATTCACTATTAGATAGCAGCCATCCAGGTTTTAGAAGCACAAAGGGATTGAAAGAGAAATACAAAGAGCAAAATTCTAATAGTACTACTAATAAGAAAGAGGTAAATGAAGAAAATTTGAAGTTCGATATAATTGATGAAGGTAAAACTGCTTATATTGAAATAAAATCATTTAGGTTTGAGAATATAGAGAATGACCGGTTAAAATTACAAAAATTCTTTGAAATGATTAGAGAATACCCTAACTTAATTATAGATATTAGAGATAATAGGGGAGGAAGTGATAAATATTGGCAAGACCTAATTGTTTCACCAAACCTATCAGAATCTAAAACATCAAACAGGTATTATTTAATAAGACAGAGTAATCTCACTAATACATTTTTAGAAGCTAAATTTGATGATGACTCTATTTTAAAAATTGAAAGCTTACCTTATTTTGATAAGGTCAATAAAGAAAATCTATCCTTTTTTTCACACTATGTGATAGATGAAGAAACAATACATCCATCAAAAAAATCAAATGGATTTAATGGCAAAGTATGGTTGTTGACTAGTCCTATAGTTTATTCATCCTCAGAGAATTTTGTTATGTTTTCCAAAAATACAGATTTTGCCACTTTAGTCGGAACACCTACAGGTGGAGATGGTGGAGTAGCGGATCCAATACTTTTTTCACTTCCTAATAGTGGACTTATTATTAGATTTAGCATGTTCTATGGATTAAATAGTGATGGTACAGGAAATGAAGCTAATGGAACTATTCCAGATATCAAAATAGATAATGATGAAGATGCACTTGCAAGAACTTTATTAGAGATTAATAGGTAATCATTTTTTACAATGGGAGGTTTTAAAATGGAGAAAATGATGTCAGGTTTATTATGGAGCTTTCTGGCGTTTTTTATAATTGGAATTATAGGTTGTTTTTACTCAAGAATAAATCCAGATAGAAAAAATGAAGTTATAAATATGTTTAAAATTATGGGTTTCATATGGTTAGCAAGTACTACAATAATTATTATAATATTTAATGCTAGTTGAAAGCTGTTTAATTCAACTTTTAAGATTAGATACTAGTGCTTCAATTTTAACCTGTTAGGATTTCATAACTATTACTACTTTGGGATATGTTGAGTATATGAGAACCCCAAGTATTTAAAATGAAAATAAGAGAATATACAATCTTCAATTTAGTCTACCAGTTATGATTCATAAATAATGAAATCTACATAGATAACTGACTTTAAATTAATACATCTTTATTCAAAATGATATTATGAGTGTTGTATTAATAAAATGTCAAAACACTCGTTGAGACGGTAGTGCTTCTGGAGAAGTATTTAAAATTAAATGCTCTTATAAGAATCAAAAAATAATGAGAGGTGTGGTGAAGTGAAAAGCAGAAATACCATTGAGAAATATTATAAATATCGAGATAAGATAGGTAATAGAACGGAACTCTATAGAATAGTTGCTAAAAGCTATGGCGTAGAAAATTCTCTTTATCCAGGAAGCCATATTGATATTGCTCCATCTTTGGTTATACCGAAGGTAATTTATGTTGATAACTTCAAAGGGGCAATTAATTTCTTTAAGAACATGGAAATGATAAAAAAATATATCGCTGAGAATAAAGAGTATGAAAAGCCTTGTGACATAGTTTTCATGGGTCAAGACTATACAGGAAAATTAGATGTTGAACCTGTTGATTTGATAATTTCTCAATATGCAGGCTTTGTCGGACAAGCAACGAAAAAGTATTTAAAGACTGGTGGTATTTTGTTGTGTAATGATAGTCATGGAGATGCTACTTTATCTAGATTTGATGATGATTTTAAATTCGTTGGAGTTATTGGTAAGAATAATAAAATTATAGATAACAATTTGGAGGAGTATTTTGTATTACCAAGAAGTAAAAATGTTAATTTAGTAAAAGTTAAAGAGGAGATGAAAGGACCGAAGTATAAGTTAAAAGCTGGAAACTATATATTCCGCAAAATCAAATAACTCATTATAGTATAACGTACCTGACTTATCAAAATTTCTATTGTATTACTAGATACTAATCAAAGGATTGAAGGTAATGCAAAAGATCAATGGGAAAAAGAGAAAAACCAGATAGGAAAAATGAAGTTAGGAATATGTTTAAAATCATAGGTTTAATATGGGTTGCAAGTGCAACATTAATACTTATAATAGTTAAAAATCAAAAATTAAGAGGGTGAATTTAATGAAAGAAGTAACATTATATACTACAAAAGTTTGTCCATATTGTATAAGAGCATTAAGGATGCTATCTAAAAAAGATGTAACATACAGAAATATAGATGTTAATAAAAATCGAGAACTTTATGAGAAAATTAAGGAAGAAACAGGAAGCGATACAGTTCCTCAAATTTTTATTGGAGAAGAGTTCATTGGTGGTTACGATGAAATGAAACAGCTTGACAAAGAAGGTAAATTAGATTCAATGTTAGATTTATAAGAAAATCGAGAAGAGAATGAAAATTGTTAATTTATTGAATATATTGTAATTAATAAAGTGAAATAGAAGTATATTTTAAAAGAAGTAAGGGAAGGAGTGTATGATTAAAACTTCTTAATAATCATACTAAAATTAATATGAAATTTAAAGAAACAACCTTAACAGAAATCATGTCAATGCTAAAAAAGAATATAGAGGATAACAAAATAACAGTTGATTCTTTTTGGGAGCAGCATATAATTGAAAGCAATCATTATGTTATTAAAGATGATTCTGAAACAGTGGGATATTTTTCGATACATAAAAGTCACACTCTCACATCATTTTATTTGAAAGAATCTCATATACAATATGGGAAAAATGTATTCGAGAAAATCAAAAGATTTGAACAGGTAACAAATGCTATGGTAGTATCAGGAGATGAATTTTTCTTAAGTCACTGCTTCGATAATTATGCAAGATTGGAAAAACAGGCATTTTTTTCTATCTATCCTAAAGAGGCTCCAGATGGATTTCAAAGAGTACCACTGGATTTTAGGCGTATAACCACTCAGGATGAACTAAAACTTTTAGAGCAAGCAGGAGACTTTTTTGATGATGAGCCAATCGACAAACTTTTTGACGAAGGGTTTCATTATAGAATTTATGCTGCATACGACCAACATG
>CAZNLP010000166.1:0-4263 GCA_964574015.1 uncultured Clostridia bacterium
GAGGTGATAATAATGAAAAAAATATTACTACCAGTTGAAAAATTTGTTGAAGAACCGGAAACAATAAAAGAAGCAGTAGATATTGCTAAAAAATTTGAGAGCAAAATCACATTACTTCACGTTAATATTGATAAGGAAATGATTACCAGACTTCGGTCCGAAGGATACACAGATAAAGAAATGGAAGAGGAAGAACCTGAAAATAAAGAAAAAACTATTAAGTTATATGAAGACGAAGGTTTAGAAGTTGAAGTTAAAGAAGTTGAAGGAGATCCAGCCAGTGAAATAATTGATGAAGCTGAAGAAGGAGACTACGATTTAGTAGTTATGAGGACTCACGGTATGAAAGCATTAAAAAGATTTATGCTTGGAAGTGTTACAAATAAAGTTGTACATCATATTAAAAAACCAATCTTAGTTGTTAGATAATTATAAAAACAAAAGGGATGAGTAAAACCATCTCTTTTGTTTTGTGAAAATCATTAACAACTCAAAATGTATATTTAGACTTATTTTTGGTATATATATTATATAGGTAATATAAAAATTATATATAGAGGTGATAATAATGAAAAAGATATTACTACCAGTTGAATATTTTGCTGAAGAACCGGAAATAATTAATGAAGCAGTTGACATTGCTAAAAAATTTGGAAGCAAGATTACTATATTTCACGTTGATAACACTCAGATAATGATTTCCAGATTACAGTATGAAGCATACATAGATAGAAAAGCTTTTGAAGATAAACCGGATAACAAAGAAAATATTGATAAAATAATTAAGTTGTATGAAGATGAAGGTTTAGAAGTTGAGGTAAAGCAAAAAATGGGAGACCCGGCAAGCGAGATAATTACCGAAGCTGAAGAAGGAGATTACGATTTAGTAATTATGAGAACCCATGGTATGGGCGCAGCAAAAAGATTTATGTTAGGAAGTGTAACTAATAAAGTAGTACACCACATTAAGATTCCTTTATTAGTTGTAAGAGAAAGGAAAGAGTAAAATGGTGATAAAATGAAAAGAATATTAATACCAGTAAAAGATACATCAGAGAACATAGATGTAATAGAAGAAGCAGTAAAAATTGTGGATAAATTTGAAGGAACAATTACACTACTACACGTAGATAATATACATTTAATATTAAGGGAACTTCAGTACGGTAATGATGTTGCAAAAGGACCAGAAATAGATGAGAATGACAGAAAGGAATTACTTAAAAAAGTATCAGATGAATATAAAAAGAAAAATATTAATGTAGAATCAAAAGTACTTGTAGGAGATCCAGCAGAAGAAATAATTAAAGAGGCCGAATCAGGGGATTACGATTTAATAATAATGAGAACTCACGGCATGAGCGCTACAAAGAGATTTATGCTTGGAAGCGTAACTGATAAAGTAGTTCATCATGTGAAAAAACCTATAATGGTTGTTAGATAAAGATATAAATTAAAGGGAAGACTTTAGAGTCTTCTCTTTACTGTTTTTATTTAATTGACATAAATACTTATAAATATTAAAATAAAATTATAATAATTATTTGAAGGATGGTATTTATGGTAGAAAAAGGTTTCTATGAAAAAGAAGATTACTGGAATCTTATGAGGTATGCATTTGATAACTCTTGTATTGGATATATAATAGCCAATAAAGAGGGACAGTATATTAAAACCAACAAAGCTCACGAAAAAATAACCGGTTATTCGGAAGACATGATAAAGGAAATAAATTCTAAGTATATGGAGAAAGATTTTTCTGAAAATAAAATTTCTTCTACAAAACTAGTCCTTAAAAAGAAAAAAGAAGTATTAATAAATCAACACCATAGATCAACAGATAAAAACATACTAATCAGAGGGATACCCTATTTTGATGAAGAAGGAGAAGTAGAATATGTCCTATCTGAACTTTTTGATGTAGATAAATTTGTTCAACTCCAGAGAAATGAAGCATTAAAAGGATCTGGAGAAAATAAAGGATATTATGAAAAAGTAGTTACTAATAAAAGCATACTGGAAGAGGAATCAACAGATTTTATAGTATATAAAAGTAAAATTATGTCGGATATCATGGAAAAAGCAAGAATAGTAGCAAACTCAGATGTAACTACATTAATATTGGGTGAATCTGGAACAGGAAAAGAACTTTTAGCAAAATATATACACAGAAAAAGTTTAAGAAAAGACAAACCCTTTGTTAAAATTAACTGCAGTGCCCTTCCTGAAAACTTATTAGAGTCTGAACTTTTTGGATATGAGCCAGGATCTTTTACTGGAGGTATAAGCAGTGGAAAAGAAGGGCTTTTAGAATATGCAAACAAAGGAACGATACTACTTGATGAAATTGGCGATATGGCATTAAATTTACAATCTAAGATTTTAAGGTTTTTACAGGAAAAAGAAATAATGAGAATAGGAGGAAAACAACCAATAAAAGTTGATGTAAGAGTTATAGCATCTACAAATGTTGATTTAGCAGATTTGATTAATGAAAAAAAATTTCGTGAAGACTTATACTACAGACTTAGTGTTATGCCTATAAAACTACCACCTTTAAGAGAGAGAAAAGAAGATATACCTCTTCTCATACACTACTTCTTGAAGCATTTTAATTATAAGCACGGTAAAAATAAAAATTTAGATGAAAACCTAATTAAGGTAATAGTAAGAGAATCCTTTCATGGCAACATAAGACAGCTATCAAATTTGATGGAAAGACTTGTAATAATGTCACCTAAGAAGGTAATAACAGTAGATGATTTTAATAATATGAACTTTGAAGAAGATAAGATAAATAGAAATATAGATAAAGATAGTATAGGAGAAGGTTCACTGGAAGACATAATAAACAGTTATGAAAGAAAAGTATTAAAGAAATATAAGGATAAATACAAAAGCACATATAAAATAGCTGAAAAATTGAAAGTTAATCAGTCTACCATCAGTAGAAAAATGAATAAATACGGACTTTAACGATGCAATAAGGCATTATAATGTAATAATGCATCACAAACAAAGTATAGATATATCAACAAAAACCAAACAATAATGCAATAAAGCATCTTTGTTTGGTTTTTGTAATAAAACAATGACTAAAATGCAACATTTAAAATTGGCACGACAATTGCAATCATAAATAAGCATATATTCAAATAAATGGCATTTCAAAAAAATTTTTCTTGGCGTGAAAACGTTAACAAAGGGAGGTGATTATAAAATTTATTTTATTTGGATATTAAAATATTTTAAGGAGGAGAATTTATGAGTAAAAAAATGTCTTCAAAGACGAAATTAATATGGACTTTAATATTAATTGGCTTTGCAATAATGGAATTTCCTGGTATATTTTTTATTAATCGAATTGATCCTATGATATTTGGATTACCTTTCATCTACGGCTTTACAATAATAATGTGGGCATATATGGTAGCTGTAATGTTTTATGCTTATAAAACAAACTGGGGAAAAGGTAAAAAAGAAGGAGGGGAAGAGAAATGAGTGAAAGTTTAATTGCAATTTTAATTATTGGTGCTTTTATGGCAATACCTCTCGCAATGGGAGCTATAGCAGGAAAGAAATCTCTACCTACAACTGAGGATTTTTTCGTTCAAGGTAGAGGAATGGGTTCTGTGGCAGTATTTTTTACCGTTGCTGCAACCTGGTGGAGTTCTTTTGCATTCTTAGGTTCTAATGCTTATTTTTACACAAGAGGACCAGTTTACTGGACTGCAATAGCATGGAATATTCTTTTTGGAGTTCTGTACTATGTAATAGGTAAACGTGTATGGTTTTTCGGAGGGAAAAACAACTATATTACTCCTGCAGACTTTTTTAAACACCAGTACAATTCAAAAACTTTAGGAAATATTATTGCTGCTGTTATGATTATTTTTACATTACCTTATCTACAGATACAGCTTACAGGTGGTGCTTATCTGCTGGAAGTAGCATCCGGGGGCATAATTCCGTGGAAGCTTGGCGGATTAATCTTTTATGCAGTAATTATTATTTACGTATGGGCTGGAGGACTAAGAGCCGTAGCCTGGACTGATATTTTCTACGGAGTTTTACTTTTCTTCGGTATGATTTTTGCTGGATTTTATGTTGCATCTCAAGTAGGAGGTACTGCAGCACTATTCCAAACTCTTAGAGAAACAGCACCGGAATCTCTTAAATTACCTGGTCCTACTGGTAATGCAGGACCTATGCTCTGGGTTTCTATGTTCTTAATAACACCTATGGGAGCTTTCATGGGACCTC
>CAZNLP010000167.1:0-4211 GCA_964574015.1 uncultured Clostridia bacterium
CTACCTGCAAAAATCCCGATTGGTTACACCTATACCCGTAACCAAGTAGTACTGTCTCTCTGTCTAACCATAGCCCACATGCTCCTTCAAATATACCATTTCCTGTAATAGTTTTTATAATTGGTACACCTAGCTTCATTAATTGTTTTGCTGCATAAACTTCTTCTCCCTGTCTACACTCAATTGCCGGTCTAGCAATTATAGCTCCTTCATTTGTCATGAAAACAAGATCTCTAACAAAAATTCCATTTGGTTTGTCTTCTCCCATTTCCTCTATTAAGTGTACTTCAACTCCGTTGTTTTTGTATATGTCTATTAATTCTTCCTGTTGATATCTTACCTTAGCTGGATCCCAAAGAGATTTCAAAGAGTATTTTTTATAGTCTTCTATACCTTCTATTTCCTTTCCGGCTTTTCTAAGAAGGACAGATCTTAATTTTCCTATCTCTGATGTAACTCCCCAATCTCCCCAGTTTTTTTTCAAGTCTTTTTTAAATTTAGTTTCAACTTCTTCAATCATTCACTCACCTCAATTTCTTATATTTCATAAATCGGTATAGGATCCCTCTTCAAAAATGATGTAATGCAGTGTAGTGCTCCACCTCCTTTCTTTATTTCATCTACATTTACTTCAATTACTTCTACACCTTCATTTTCAAGCAAAGCTTTTGTCTTAGGATTCCCCGATGGCATAACTATTTTACCTGGTTCTAAAACTACAAAGTTAGCTGCCAAATTTGTCTTTTCTTCAAAGGTTGGTATTTCAATAATTTTAAATTTCCTTCTTAACAACTCGTCATATATAACATTAGGAGTTATATATGGAAATGTAACTGCAATGTTTACGTCTGCAATAGCTAAAAATCCATCTAAATGATTTTGATTCCTCGCAATACTCAAGTGATAAATATTTTTAACACCCATATTCTGTAGCTCCTCAGATACCTGTAAAAAACCCTCTTTATTACATCTTGTGCCGGTGCCCAAAAATACACTTTCTTGATCTATCCAGGTAAGACAAGCTCCATCAAATACTCCATTGCCATTTACAGTTTTAACAATAGGAATTCCAAGTTCAGTTATTTTTTTTGCTGCATATTTTACCTCTGGAACTCTTACCTCTATTCCTGGTTTTGCTAATATAACTCCTTCGGGAGTTCCAAGAACAAGATCTCTTGCATACATTGCATTAGGGCATTTTTCATCCATCTCATCAATATAATAAACTTTTACGCCATTATCTTTATATATCTTTACTACATCATCGTGCTGCTTTCTAACTAACTCAGGATCTAGTTTTTCAATCATACTCACACTCTTAGGATCTAAAATATTGTCTATTTCTTTTCCAGGTCTTCTCATTAAAACAGCTCTGAGTTTTCCAATTTCTGAACAAACTCCCCAATCTCCCCAATTTTCATTTAAATAATTAATTCCATAGGATTCTTTATTTTTTTCTATCATTTTTTGCTCCTCGATAATATTTTTTAATAATTTTGTAGTATAATCTCTTAAATCATACTTTATTCTTATATTTTATTCCAGTATTTAGAATAAATTACTTGAAATACTGATTTATCACTGAATTTTAGTTATTTTTTTATATTCCAATATTTGGAATTATTCCAGTTTTAGGAATTTATTCAGATATTTTACTGATTGTTCTCTCGATTGCTCCCAAAGTAGAATATATTATATGCTGGTCTATATTACCCATATGCCCTAATCTAAATAGTTTTCCAGCATAGGGACCTAATCCTCCTGCTACAACAATACCTTCTTCTGCAAGCACACTTCTAAATTCAGCATCCTTAATGTTTTTTGGATAAACTACATTAGACAGTGTTGCTGCTCTGCAATCTTCTTTTGCTAAAATATCAAAGCCCATATCGATTAGGTTTTTTTGAATGAATTTAGCATCCTTTATATGTCTTTTGTATCTATTTTCTATACCTTCTTCCTTAATAACTTTTACAGATTCTTTCAATGCCCATATAAGATTAATTGGAGGTGTGCCAAAATACTTTGTAGGATCTTTCATTATAGGTAACCATTTATCGAAATCTATATAGTATTCTTTTATAGTTCCTAACTCTTTCCTTCTTTTTAAAGCTTTTTCTCCAGCAAATAAAATTGCTAAACCCGGTGAAACTCCAAAAGCCTTCTGGCTACCTGTAAATAAAACATCTATGTTGAATCTATTCATATATTCTTTTTCGCCAGCTGTTGCACACACTCCATCAACTATATAAATAGTATCTTCATATTTTTTAAGTAATTCACCTATTTCTTCTATCTGTGCTGCAACTCCAGTAGATGTATCTACATGAGTTACTGTAATAGCTTTATAATTTTTTGATTTTAATTTTTCTTCTATTTCTTCTAAACTTACTCTACTTCCCCATTCTGCTGAAAGTACATCTACATTTAATCTCTTTCTTTCACAAAGCTCTACAAATCTGTCTCCGAAGTATCCATTTGATACTACCAAAATATTATCATTTTCTTTAGTAACATTAGCTACTGCCATTTCCATTGCCATAGTCCCTGTCCCAGCAACTACAAAGACTTCCCCTTCTACTTCAAACACTTCTTTCAGGTCAGCTATTAATTCCTTGAAATCATCGATAAATTCTGGATCTTTAAAGGAACAAATCTCTCTACCCATTTGATTCTGAATGCTTCTTAGGACTGGTGTAGGTCCTGGAATCATAACAATTTTCTTGTTTTTCATTTTTTCCTCCTATTTTAATAAGTTTAATGCTTTCTCCATATTGTCCATTCCTTTTTCAATATTTTCTATTGAATTTGAATATGAAATTCTAATATTATTAGGTGCTTCAAATGCTACTCCCGGAACTACTGCAATATTAGCCTCATCAAGTAAAAAGTTTGCTAATCCTTTAGAGTCTTTTATTAATTTTCCTTTAAACTCTTTATCATACAAATCTTTTACATCCGGCATTACATAAAAAGCTCCTTTAGGTACTCCACATGATATACCTTTCATTTTATTAAGCCTTTTTGTTAAATATATTCTTCTTTTATCAAATTCTTTTACCATATTATCTACAGTCTTTTGATCTCCTGAAAGTGCTTCAATTCCTGCTTTTTGAGAAATTGAATTTGCATTAGATGTTGTATGTCCTTGTAGAGAATTCATAGCTTTTATTATTTTCTCTGATCCTGCTGCATAGCCTAGTCTCCATCCGGTCATCGCATAAGCTTTAGAAAATCCGTTTATGATAACAGTTTTTTCTTTTATTTCTTCTGATATAGAAGCTATAGATATATGTTTCAATCCATCATATATAAGCTTTTCGTAAATTTCGTCTGATAAAATATAAAAGTCATTTTCTACTGCCAATTTTCCAAGTTCCTTAAGTTGATTTATTGTATATACAGCTCCTGTTGGATTGTTTGGTGTATTCAATAGAATTGCTTTAGTTTTACTAGTAATTTTTTTCTTTATGGCTTCTATATCAAGCATGAAATCGTTTTCTTGACTTGTAGAAACAAGTATAGGTGTACTTTCTGCTAATTTTACCATTTCTATATAGCTAACCCAGCAAGGCGTTGGAATAATAACTTCATCGCCTTCTTCACACAAAGCCAAAACAGCATTTATCAATGCCTGTTTAGCTCCTGTAGATACACTTATTTGATTTTCTGAATATTTTAAATTATTGTCTATTTCAAACTTTTTGCAGATTTCTTTCCTTAACTCTATAATACCTGCAGCAGCTGTATATTTAGTAAATCCAGCATCTATAGCTTTCTTTCCGGCATCACAGATATTTTTTGGAGTATTAAAATCTGGCTCACCAACATTAAATCCTATAACATCTTTACCTTCGCTTCTTAGTTTAGCGACTTTCGCTGTTAGTTCAACAGTAGCTGATGGATTCATTCTTTTTAATCTTTTAGTTATCATAACTACTCCTTTATATTTAATATATTAATAAAATTTTCATTAGAATATACTAATGCAATATTTATTCCAATACTATCATATAAGCTATGAAAAATATTTGCACTAAATCATAGATTTACAAATGAATAATATCAAGACACTGTGGTAAATATTTAATACAAGAATCCTAAATTGGATAATTTGTATATAAAGAAGGTAGAACAAATGTATCAAAGTAAAGGAATAAAAACAAATATAATAACTGCCGAAGGTGATCCTGCTTCAGCAATACTAGATG
>CAZNLP010000168.1:0-2288 GCA_964574015.1 uncultured Clostridia bacterium
TGCCTTCTTTTCTATTCTCATTTAGTTTATAAACCATACCAGAAACTGTTACTAACAATATTATTATGAAAGGAACCACATACACAAAAGCTAAATAACCTACAGGTAGATGATTATATAATTTAAGCAGTCCAAAAATAAGAAAAACTGATGCAGCAGCAAGTTTTATAGTAAACTCTGGTATTTTTTCTCCTAAAGCCTTCCCAATAATTATTCCTAATCCTCCTGTAACAACCATTCCTGTTACCGTGCCGATAAGGATAAATAAAGGAAAACCCGAAGAAGCTCCAAGTGTTATAGCAGCAAGTTGAGTTTTATCTCCTAATTCTCCTATAAAAAAAGCTAAAGCTACTGTAGCTACAGCACCGTATTTAATTTTTTCATCTTCTTCTTCATTATCATCTTCAATTCTTAAAGTCCATAGTGCAAAAAAGATAAAAGCTAGCCCGGCTATGATTTGAATTCTATCAATTGGAAATCTTCTTGATAGTACTGTGCCTAAAGCTACTGCAAGGCCGTGGTTCAGTAGTGATCCTATAAATATCCCTAACAAAACTTTTTTTACTGAATATCTTGTTGCAAAAGTCATTGCCAATATCTGAGTCTTATCTCCCATTTCAGCAACAAAAATTAACATAAAGGCTTTAATAAATTCTCCCGTCATATATCCTCCGCTACGTCTTGTATAATTCATTATTTTAAATTAATTTCTTTAATATTATAACATATAATCTCTGATTATTGACAAATACTATTTACTAACTGATAATATAGTATGAAAGGAGTTGAACAAATGAATAGTAAAAAATTAATTGAAGATTTAACAAATGCTTATGGTGCTCCCGGCTTTGAAGAAGAAATTATCGAAGTAGTATCTAAGTATGTAAAAAATAGTTATATTGAAAGTGATTCTATGAACAATGTGTATTTGTCATCAAAATTTGATGATAAAAAACCTACAGTTATGATAGACTCACATCTAGACGAAGTTGCTTTTATGGTTCAATCAATTGAGAAAAACGGATTAATTAAATTTATAGCCCTTGGTGGTTGGATACCAACAAATATACCAGCTCATACAGTTATGATAAGAAACTCCAATAACACATACATAAAAGGTATAGTTGCTTCTAAGCCTCCTCATTTTATGTCAAAATCTGAAAGAGATAAGAAGATAGACATAAATGATTTAAGAATTGATGTTGGTGCTTCTTCAAGGGAAGAGGTTTTAGAAAATTACAATATATCTACAGGTGCTCCTATAGTTCCAGATGTAAAGTTTGAAATGAAACCCAATAATATAATGATGGGGAAAGCTTTTGATAATAGATTAGGATGTGCAGGAGTAGTTGAGGCTTTTTCTTCTTCTATAGAAAAAAGTATAGATGTAAATGTAGTTGGAACTTTATCAGTACAGGAAGAAGTCGGTCTTAGGGGAGCTGAAGTGTCGGCTAAAAAGACTATGCCGGACTTAGCTATAGTTTTAGAAGCATCACCATCCGACGATCAATTTAGGGATGAATTTTCTGCTCAAGCTGCTATGGGAAAAGGTGTTCAAATAAGACATAGAGACGGATCTTATATATGTCATCCGGGATTTTTAAAATTTGCTAAAGAAATAGCCGACAAAAATAATATAAAATATCAGGAAGCAGTAAGACTCTCAGGAGGAACTAATGCTGGAAGAATTCATCTTTCAGGAAAAGGTGTACCAACATTAGTATTAAGTATCCCTTCAAGATACATACATACTCATTACAACTATGCTTCTTTTGATGATTATCAAGAAACCGTTAATCTTGTTGAGAAAATTTTAGAAAACTTAAATTGGGATGCTTTAAAGAATATGAATAATAGATTTTACAAATTATAAACTTAAATCTTTCTTATAGTTATTTACATAAAAAAGCTGCTTTACTCTTTAGTAATAACCACACTAAAGCTGTTCCGCAGCTTTTTAAAATTTATTTTCCCACCTTAGGCAGTGTTCTCTGAGGTTGGGGAAAAAGTAAAACTTTAGGTTCTTTTTCTTCTGTTAATTTGTATGCTTTTTCGAGAGCATCCTGTGGATTGTCTGCTGTTTCTATAAACATTTTCTTTAAAACACTCTTATCTATATTTGGAGAATACACAACTATCTTAATTTTTTTTTGCATTATTTTACTTAATAATAAGGCATGATCCATCTGGATTTTATAGTTTGACATTAAGTATTCTACTACATCTTCTACCTTAGAACTTTCCTCATAAGGTTTAAGCATATCTACTGAGTTAACGCCTTCCCTACA
>CAZNLP010000168.1:2388-4210 GCA_964574015.1 uncultured Clostridia bacterium
TAGAACTTTCCTCATAAGGTTTAAGCATATCTACTGAGTTAACGCCTTCCCTACACTCTGAATACATAACTATAACTCCATTTTTCTTAATTATAGGAGCCAAAGCTATGATAGGTTTTATAGATTGATAAAAATCAATATTTAAAGGTCTCCCAGGAGTAGTAACAATAATATCCGGCCTTTCTTTTAAACCGACACTGTAAACAGATCTCATATATTCTACAGCTTTTAAATGAGATTCAAATATATCTCCGCTAAAAATACCAACCACATCAGCCCTTATATTCTGTACTATATTTATCGCAAAATCTACTCCAAGAATTTCAGCAGCTTCTGCCATATCTTCATTAACAGGATTATTAAGCATAACTCCAGGTCTTGCATTTTCATTTAGAAGCATCTCAGGCCTATGATTTGATTCTATAGTCTTCTCACTGGATACCCCAGGTAAAATTGACTTTCTTCCACCTGAAAATCCTGCAAACTCATGAGGTTCAACCTTCCCTATGATAATTTTAAAATCTGCTTCGTATACTGTTTTATTTACTTCAATAGGAGTACCAAGAGATGTTTCTCCTAAATAAACTAGATTTTTCTTATCAAACCCGTTGTGATTAATTATTTTTATCTTTTCAAAATATTTTTCTCCTACTATTTCTTTCATCTCAGATTTAGTAGCTGGTCTGTGAACTCCTAATGCTATAATTATATTAATATGTTTTAAATCTATTCCAACATCTATTAAGTCGTCAATTACAAAAGGCAATACTTTCCCAGTTGGAATTCCTCTAGTTGCATCTGAAACGATAATCACTACTTTTTTAGATCCTTTTGCAAGATTTTTCAGTTTATCACTTTTAATAGTATTATCCATTGAATTTCTATAATCTTTTGGGAATTTTAATTTTTTTGGTTCTTCAATTTCAATAAAGTCTAAAAAGTTTTTCTCTGGTAGAGAAATTTTAACCTTCTCTATACTATCATTATACAAAACATTATTTCTTTTTTTATTAATACTATACATAACTACCACCTCATATAATATCTTTAATAACTTTACTTTTTATAAAAATCATCATATCCTATTCTTTCATCTCCAGTAATCTTTCTGTAGAAATTAAGCTTTGCCATCTGATAGTAAGGTACAAGCATTAAGAAGCCTATACCTAATGTTATAACGGATAAGATAAACCAACCAACAAATGATAGAGAAAACATCAAAAAATCCATCTTATGCCCTCTCATCAACTCTGAAGATTCCCTTAGTGCATCCATTGGTTGCATATCTGGGTTTTCTACCATTAAGTAATATCCCATCGAATATCTTATTGCTGCTATAAATCCTGGTATAATAAAAAGTAATGCCCATAAAATTATAAAAATTGTAGATACTATGTGAAAAATCAACCCTCTTTTAAAATCTTGAAATCCATCAAACAAAAGATTTATGTTTCCTTCTTCTCCAGACTCAATTTTCATATAAAAGTAAACAGCTCCAATAGCTAAAGGGCCAGCTACTATTAAACTAATTATGGTAAATAAACCATTTGTACTGTTTACAGTTGTGGTTCCTGAGCTTCCAAAACTAACAACCGCCTCCTGTGTAAAAGCGTCTGTAAGCACCCAAATAATAAATGTAATAATTGCTGCTTTGAACCAATTTCCTGAAAGTTTCGATTTTGCATCTTCTTTTAATAGTCCGTTATCCATTTCTTCCTCCAATAATTTAATACTATAAGTTTTATTATATCTAAAATAATATTACTGTTAATTATTATACTATTTGTTATATATCATTACAAATTAATATTAGATTAACCTT
>CAZNLP010000169.1:0-4203 GCA_964574015.1 uncultured Clostridia bacterium
TCGCGTAATCCAAATCTTTGATTTGGTATATGTAGCCGAAGAAACCCGTAGACCGAAAGGTCTTTTTTTGATACAAATCAAACCATTTGATTTTGATATGATACTTCTAAAGTAGACAGTATAATGGTAATCTTCGATGAAGATAAAAAAGATTTAATAATTTTAATAATAGAGAATAAAGAAAAAGCTAAATAAAAATATTTTCAAAACTAATTACTCCAGTTTGAAATTTTAAATTGGGGTAATTATTTGTTTTTTTTATTCTTAATTTATAATATAATAATATTAACTTAAATATGGGAATATATTTAAGAAAAAAATAATATTAAGGGGTGTTTTTATGAAAAAATTTATAGTTTTTCTCATAATTTTTTGTATGATTTTTACTTCAACAATCTACGGTATCGGCTCTTGGGCACCTATTCAAAATCCAAACATTGAAGAACCATTAGAAATATTTGTTCCAAAAACAGTATCTTCTTGGTCCGAGTACGAAATAAAAATAGTTATTAATGATCAAGACATATTAGAAAATGCAAACAAAATAAAAATAGATGACTTTTATAATGTAATAATTCTACCTGAAAAATCGAAAATTAAGGCTTTAGAAGAATCAGGAGAATATGAATATTCAGGGCAAGAAGAATTAAATTTAGTAGTAGTTGCAAAAGAAATGGTTTCTCAAGAATATATTGAAAAAAATGAAAAATTCAAGTATACAACCTTTAAAATTCAACTTATTCAAGAAGAAATATTAACTCCAGAAGAATATGAAACCCATCCTATTAAAAAAACGGATCATTATGTTGATAATATTGATGGAAAATATAAAGCTTTTAGAACTATTGGAAAAGGAGAAGTGACTTATGAAGTTGCAAATCCTACAATAGAAGTGACAAAACCTCAAGAATATCCAATGAGTGACCAAAATATTATATATGACAAAGGATTTATATTTCATGAAAACACTACTCATCCAACCAACCAGTATGATGTATTAACTTTAAGTTTAACATCTGGAGACTATATAATAGATATGGAAGGAAATATAGGAGTTGGGAAACCTTTATCAGAAGATAAACTAAATGAAGCATTTGAGAGTCAAACACAAATAATAGATAAAAGTTATCCTTTAGTAGAAGCTCCAGAAGCACTTATAAAAAACTTGGGTATGGAAAAAGGAGTCATGAGAACAAGTATTCAGAAGTTTGAAAGATCAGGAGCTCCTATAGGATATGAAAGCTATTATGAATATCAAATTTCTAGAGTATATTCATTTTATAAAGATGGTAGGTTCATAAATTTCAAACTTTATAATAGACGTGGATATGATTCTAATAAAATCGATAGTTATATTGATGAACTTTTTAGTACTTTTGAAAGTGTAATTTACAGTTTTCAAGTAGTAGAACAGTACGAAGGTGAATATGCAATACCTAAGGTAGATGTTCACGGACCGATAGAGTTCAATTTAAGTTTAATATCAGACGGCAGAACTGTATTTAATAATGGAGTATATAATACTGGAAGTAAAACAGACTCAGCATTTACACCTGTTGTAAAGGTAGAAAAAAAAGGAGATTATAATCCTGATGAAAAATTATACTTATATGGAGAAATTGTAAACTATAAAGATGATTGTGCAGTTGGATTTGTTAGAAGTGATAATACTTTATCCAACACAATTACTTACAGAGAAGATAGTGTTGTTTCAGTACTCATGAGAACATACGGAAAAGAAAAGCATCCTAAATTCAGACCGGAAGAGAAAATTGAATTTAAACTAAAAGACTCTTCAGGAAAAATAGTTTCAAATACTGAAACTTTTACTGTTAAAATTGTAGATGCAGCACCAAAAGTTATTTTCAATAATCCCAATCCTTCACAGATGCAAAGCGAAAGCGAGAGTAGTTTTGGATTTAAAGTAATAGATCCTGATTCAGGAACTATTAAATTATCTATAAGAACACCTTTTGGAAGTTTGAAAGGGAAGGACGGAAAATGGTCTAAGAAAATTGAAATGAATGTTAAACCTGGAGACAGCATAAACTTAGGTTTTAAATCTCCAGAAGTAGGAAATTTCTTACTTAATAAAGAACTTGAAAACTTAAGCATGGTTGCATTGCAAGAAGGTACAATTTTACAGGCCATAGCGGACTTAGAAGCTATAGGTATAGGAAGATTTAAAAAAGGATTAGAAAGCAAAGCAGATCTAATAAAAAGAATTCAAACTTATGACATGGACTTAGAAAATTATGAAGAAAAAATGGCTGTATTCAACACTATATTATCAAATAAAAAATTGATAGATAAATGGGACAATATAAATCAACTTATGACTGATATAAATAATATAGCTTTTGTAAGCCAAGTTCAGCAGCAGGGAAAACAAATGGGAGAAGAATTAAATGAAGCATTTACCTTCAAAAATAAATCGATATCAGAATCAGGAAGCGATATTGGTATAGCTGCAATAAGTTTGCTTCAAACGGGAGTTGGAGGATTTGCAGCAGCAGCAAGCTATATTACTGGTGGAGATGGAGAATCTTTGGAAGTAGGAGCTGATAAAATAGCAGCTTTTAATCTTATGGCTAATGTGTGGAAAGGTAATTTGAAATATTGGTCAAAGGTAGAAAAAATAGATAGAGCTGAAGAAAGAATTGAAATGATACCAATAATAGTAATTGCTGTAGATGAAGGTGGATTAGAACATAGAGGAGTTCTAATGATACCAGTTGTAGGATTGGAGGTATAAAAATGAAAAAAATAATAGCTTTAATATTAATAATAAATTCAATTATAATACTACCTATTGAAGCAGCTGACAATCCAGAAAAGGCAGTAGAAGATTACTATAAAGCATGTGAGTCAAATAATGTTGAATCAATTTTAAGCACTATGGACTTGGAATACATTGATAATTATATAGCAGATTTAGAGCTTTACGAGATGTATGTAGAAGCGGCTCTGCAGACAGCACAAAACCAAAAAATTACAGTATCAAATATTAATTTAAATATTGATGAAAAAAATGGTTCAGCTTTGGGAGTTGTAGATGTTTTAACTGAAGGATTTTTATTGGAAGATAATTCGGAATTATCATTAGATAATACTTTTATAGTTTATCTTAACAAAACTAATGAAGGATGGAAGGTTGCTTTTACTATGGAAAAAGAAATATATGACTTAGAAATAGAAAAAGCACAAACTGAACAGTACCTAAAACTAACAGATGATATAGCAGAAAATGATATCGATAGACATATCAGTTCCTATAATCAAAGCACAGGAGAATTAATAGTTAATCCCGATGAAGTAGATATGGAAGGAGCAGTAGTGACTCCTGAAGAATTAGAATCAGAAAAAGAAGAAGAAAATACAATTAATAAAGAGAAGGAAGAAACAGATCAGGAGGACTATACTGAGTTTTTTGAAGATAAAATTGAAGAATATGAAAAACACGAAAGAAGAACTTCTTTAATAAAATTCATACCAATATTTGGCGTTATAGGAGTTGCAGGAGTATTTGGATACTTTAAATTTTTTAAGAAATAAAAGAGTTTTGTTTTTTTAATAGTTACTAATTTAAAAAAACGCACTTTTTTATTTGATATGATACTTCCAAAGTAGACAGTCTAATTAATTTAAAAGACTATCTGCTTGGAGGTGTTTTTTTATATAAGAAAAACAAAATTTAGTAAAGAAGCTAAGATAAAAGCTTGTGAAGATTATGAAAAGGGAAATGGTAGTTTTAAAAGCATTGCAAAATCTATTGATGCAGTTAACCAGTAATGCGTAGATGGTATTTAATATACAAAGAATATGGTCTTAGATATTATGAAACATCTAATAGAAATAAATCATATACTAAAGAGTTTAAACTATTGGTTATAGAAGAATATACAACAGGAAAAAATACAATAAGAATATCTAGTTAAAACTTTATGCATTTCCTCATCTCATATTGACAAAATATATACAATAATAATAAGATAAAACGATAATAAAATATAGGGTATAGATGTACTGCATAAGGAGAGAACTGTATGAAAGAAAGAATATCAGATAGATATCCAGTAGTATTTTCAATATTGTTAGGCATATTCCTTATGAAACGGCATAAGATTAGTAAAGTAGTACTCGCCGGATTTGTTGCAATACCAATAGGTTTTTGGACCCATTGAGATTGGGAGCAACTATTTT
>CAZNLP010000170.1:0-4149 GCA_964574015.1 uncultured Clostridia bacterium
GATTTAAATTTAAAAAAGATAAGACCCAGACTATAAGATACTGTGTGGATTTTCAATCGTCAATTGATGAAAACTATTTAAGTATTTTAAAAGACGACGGTTGGAAAATGGTATGGTCTGGAGCAGGAGGCTGGTATCTGTGGAAAAAAACTTATGAAGAAAGAAGACCAGAAATATTTACTGATACTGCCTCCCTAATTGAAAGAAATAACCGTCTATCTAAAATTCTTGTACCATTTTTTGTATTAATTATAGCAATATTTATTTTTTTACTTATCAACCGTGATCATGGTAATGGATTTTTAATTGGATTATATGTCGTGTTAATAAGTTTTTATGGATTTTTATTTTACAAACTACAAAATTACAACCAAAAATTAAAAAATGATATTAAGGAATAATACTATTACTTCATTATTTGATTAATTTCACACTTGCCACCAAAATACTTAACCTCTCCATAAGCTCCATTAATAAAGGTAAGTTGAGGTGGTGGGTATTTTATCATTTGTATACTCCTTTAATTATAATTACCTATATAACATCGTTTTTTATCCCATCTATATTTTCTATGAAATCCTTTCTTGTTAAGATCTTTTTCTTTAAACTGAAAGGCTACACATATTTTGCAATACATACCGCATGGAGCAATTAAAACATCTTTCATTTTTATTTCTCCTAAATACTATCTATTACTTTCTATTACTAACCTTCTTAATAATATACATGTGGAATTGTGAATTTGATTCTGGGTAATCTGTATATTTATCGTAAATCGCTTTAGTCATTTTAAAACCTCAATTAAGTTGTATTGATTTTAGACAATTTAAATCATATTTTTTTAAAAAGAAATTCTTTCCTTATTAACTAAGATTCTTCATAAAATTAAGAATGCCATTTTGCTACCTTTCGAGAAGTGTTACAGTTTCGGTGTGAACACTATGAGGAAACATATCCACAGGTTGTATTTCTTGAATTTTGTAATCTCCTTCTTCTAGACTTTTCAAGTCCCTTGCTAAAGTCGATGGGTTGCAAGAAATATAAACAATTCTCTTAGGATTCATTTCTTTTATTGTTTTAAGAACTGACTCTTCACAGCCTTTTCTAGGTGGATCTAATATTACTACGTCTGCCTTTATACCTTTTTTATATAGTTTTGGAAATACACCTTCAACACTTCCAAGATGAAACTCTGCATTTTCTATATTATTTTCTATTTTATTTTCTTCAGCACTAGTGATTGACTCTTCTATTATTTCTATTCCATGTACTTCTTTAGCTTTCTGAGCTGCTAATAAAGAGATAGTTCCTACTCCACAGTATAGATCGTATACAATATCGGTATCTTCTATATCTGCATATTCTAAAGCCTTATTATATAATTTATCCGTCTGAGTATGATTCACCTGAAAAAAAGTATGTGGAAATACTTTGAATTTTAAATCGAAAATGTTGTCTTTAATATATTCATCTCCGTATAATAGTATATTTTTCTTTCCTAATATTTTATTGGTTTTTTTATCATTTATATTCAAGAAAACAGACTTAATGTTTGGAATTTTCTCAATTATTTTATCAATTAACTCAGTAAGTTTGTTTTTAATATTTTCTTTGCTTACTATTACCAGCATCAGTTCTCCATGTTGATTATTTCTCATAAGTATATGCTTTACAGCACCTTTATGTGTTTTTTCATTATAAATTGAGATGTTATTTTTGACTATATAATTTCTCAACACATTTAAAATATCTTTAGTCCACTGATTTTGAATAAGACAATCCTCTATATTAACTATATTGTGACTTTTCTTTTCATATAGACCTATTAGTAGCTTTCCATTTTTTATCTTAAAAGGAAAAGCACCTTTGTTTCTATATCTGTAAGGATTCTCCATTCCTAAAGTTTTTTTAATTCTGATATTTTCTATATTCTCTAATCTATTTCTATTTAGCTCATTCACTACTCTATCTCTTTTATACTCCAACTGCTCTTCGTACTTCATATGCATAATCTGACACCCACCGCATTCGTAAAAGTATGGACAATCTGGTTCTTCAAATTTCTCTGATCTTTCTAAATATTCAACTACTTCTCCTACTCCATATTTGGATATTGCTTTTATTACTTTTATTTTTACTTTATCTTTCGGGAGAGTATTATTTACAAAAATCACATAATTATCGACTTTTCCTACTCCTTGACCTCTAAAGTTTAAATCTATAATTTCGATATCGATAATTTCTCCCTTTTTTACAGGTTTTGACATTATTTCACTTCCTTTTATTTAACTTAATATAATTATAACATTAAATTGAATGCAATGTGTTTAAATTTACGGTTTTTTATTGTATAATTATTATCAGTAACTTTAGGAGAAAATATTATGAAAGTATTGAAAAATTTAATTCTATTAAGTATTGTTGTGTTTTGTATTTCAACTCTTCCTATTTTCATGTCACCTATGGATTTTAGTGGAATGATAGATATTGATGATGTTGAAGAAAATACTACTATTTCTTTAAACTCAGTAGCCGGCACTGAACTTACTTCACCGAGTATTATAAATTTATTGATAGAAACTAATTCAAGTGAAGAAGTATATTTAAGTTCGGAGGAAATAATAAAAGCAAGACTTTACAAAAACGGAAATTTTGTGAAATCCGTTGATTTAGATTTTAATTACAGCAAAGCTTATTTAAATAGTGAAGAACCTATAGAAGTATCTGTAAATATATCAAGAGAAACTTTAGCCCTACCCTACGGTAATTATGAATTGATATTTGAAATAAATGAAGATAATTTATCTGACACTGTAAATGTATTGGTTGATTATCCCTTTACTGGAAACTACTATACCGGAACGAATGAAAATCAAGGACTTACAGGGATCAAACTTTATTTTCAAACAAAGGATTTAGATTTAGTACCTATATATAGATTTGTAGAAGCAGGAGGTTACATGCTTCATAATGTATTAGAAGCCGAGTTATTAAAAGGACCTGTTGATGAAAATTTGATTTCACCTATTGGTGAAGTTAACTATATTATTTACAGAGACAATATTGTTTTTATAGATTTGCCTTATTCTGAAGAAAAGTATACCGGAGAAGGCAGTGAAAATGCTTACTACTCATTCTTAAAAACATTTTCTCAGGTGCCAAATGCCGATAGAATAAGATTTATTTTTGACGATAATATAGAAGAAACATGGTTCAACGGAATAAACGTCGTAACTAGAATATATTTTCCAGATAATATAAATGCATACATTCCTGTTTTAGTAGGTGAAAGATTTTATTTAAGCGAAAAAAACATACTCTTGGAAGAAGACACAACGGCCGAGGAAAAAGTTCATTCAATATTTGATTACATTAAAAATAACAGCAGCTATTTTGAAGTTTTAAATAGTATAAGTATAGAAAATGCTAACATAGAAGAGAGTGTTGTTTATATTGATTTCAGTAACGGCTTTTCAGATCTGTTTTCAGGAGAGAAAGAAATAAGAAATATGCTTATAGATTCTTTAGTATATTCATTTACCAGTATAGAAAATATAACTGGAGTTAAAATAACAGAAGATGGTAATGAGTTAAGTGAATTTGGTGATTATGATTTATCTCAAATTATACAACCTTACAACTATTTTAATTTAGAATCAATTGAAAATTAAATTTCCATAAAATAAAAAAATCGAGGGTTTTAATCCTCGATTTTTTTGGTTTTACTTATATTTATCTTCTTCTTTTTTTAGTTATTGCTAATCCAAGTCCTGATACCAATGCTCCAAGTCCAAAGAATAATTCTGTTGGAGCTACTCCTGTGTCCGGTACATCTAATGGAACTGGTTGTTGAACGAATACAGTGTCATCTGCTTCTACTGTTCCTGTTTCAGAACTTGTAGCTGTTGCAGTATTTGTGAATGGTCCAGGAATATTAGGTGCTTCAACCATTACTGTAAATTCTTCTGATTCTCCCGGTTCTAACTCATCTATTACTGCTTCAAAGTCTACCATATCATCTTCTACCATGATATTTGTTACTATTTCATCTCCTGTGTTTTTAACTACTATTTTAAATTCTACCATATCTCCTGAGAAGATGTCATCTTCGGTTACTGCTTCCTTCTCTATTTCGATTTCGTAGGTTCC
>CAZNLP010000171.1:0-4134 GCA_964574015.1 uncultured Clostridia bacterium
CTTTACCTTTACCCATTCTTGTCTCAGCAGGTTGTTGTGTTACAGGTTTGTCTGGGAAGATTTTTATCCAAATCTTTCCGCCTCTTTTTATATATCTTGTCATAGCTCTTCTTGCTGCTTCTATTTGGTTAGATTTAATCCATGCAGCTTCTAAAGCTTGTAATCCATATTCACCATAGGTAATCTGAGTTCCTCTTGTTGCTTTACCCTTCATTCTGCCTCTTTGAACCTTACGATGCTTTACTCTTTTAGGCATTAACATTATAACATCCTCCTTTCTGCTGGATTATCTATTTCTTCGGTTATTTCTTCCTCTATTGCTTTTAGTATCTATGTTTTTATTAGTGTCTTCCGGTCCTATTAAGCCTTCTTTAACTGTTAATATTTCACCTTTACTAATCCAAACTTTAACACCAATTTTACCATAAGTTGTATCTGCTTCAGCAAAGCCGTACTCAATGTTAGCTCTTATAGTCTGTAAAGGTATTTTACCTTCGCTATACCCTTCAGATCTAGCCATATCCGCACCATTTAATCTTCCAGCTACCATAGTTTTAATACCTGTAGCTCCAGACTTCATAGTTCTTCTTATAGACTGTTTCATAGCTCTTC
The DNA here is from genome assembly GCA_964574015.1 of uncultured Clostridia bacterium. GTDB lineage: Bacteria > Bacillota > Clostridia > Tissierellales > Dethiosulfatibacteraceae > UBA8670. The sequence continues at coordinate 613 of CAZNLP010000171.1, forward strand.
TAAAAGAAACTCTTCTTTCGATTTGGCTTGCTATACTTTCAGCTGTTAATTGTGCATCTAATTCAGGGATTTTTACTTCTTCTACATTTACTATTACAGTTTTACCTGTTAGCTTCTGCAGTTTGTTTCTTGTTATTTCAACGCCTGAACCACCTTTACCAATTACCATTCCTGGCTTAGCAGTATATATACTTACTTTAATTCTATTAGCAAATCTCTCTATTTCTACCTTTGATATACCAGCTATATATAAATCTTTTTTTATTAATTCTCTTATTTCATAGTCTTCAACTAATTTATCGCCAAAATTTTTCTTTCCTGCATACCATCTAGAGTCCCAGTTTTTAATAACTCCGACTCTAAGTCCATGGGGATTAACTTTTTGACCCATACTCTACCTCCTTTACTATTCTTTTTCTTTAACTACTACATTTATATGACTCGTTCTTTTTAAAATTTGAAAGGCTCTTCCTTGAGCTCTTGGTCTAAACCTCTTTAATGTAGGTCCTTGGTCTGCATTAACCTTAGCTATGTATAATTTATCTTTATTCATTCCAAAATTATTTTCAGCATTGGCAGATGCAGATACTACAACTTTTCTAAGTTCTCTTGCACCTTTTTGAGGTGAGAACTTCAAAATTGCAAGTGCCTCTTCCAATTCTTTTCCTCTAACCATATCACATATGAATTTCATTTTCCTAGGTGATACTCTTATATATTTAGCTGTCGCTTTAGCTTCCATGCTAGCTACCTCCCTTCATCTACTCGACTTTTGTAGATTTCTCAGTTTTTCCATGGCCTCTAAAATTTCTAGTAGGAGCGAATTCTCCAAGTTTGTGTCCTACCATATCTTCTGTGACATATACTGGAACGTGCTTTCTACCATCGTGTATAGCTATCGTGTGTCCAACCATTTGTGGAAATATGGTGGAACGTCTTGACCATGTTTTTACTACTTTCTTTTTGTTTTTATCGTTTAAAACTTCAATTTTTTTCATTAAACTTTCTTGACAATAAGGTCCTTTTTTTAGTGATCTACCCATGCAACAGTTCCTCCTTTCACTAAAAATCTACTATTTCTTTCTCTTTCTAACAATAAATTTATTTGATTTCTTTCTTTTCTTTCTTGTTTTATAACCCATAGTCGGTTTACCCCATGGAGTTACAGGTGAAGGTCTACCTATTGGCGCTCTACCTTCTCCACCACCGTGTGGATGGTCGTTAGGATTCATTACAGAACCTCTTACTGTAGGTCTAATACCCATATGTCTTTTTCTTCCTGCTTTACCAACAGTTATATTTTCATTGTCAATATTTCCTACCTGACCTACTGTAGCCTTGCATAACTGCCCAAGCATTCTAACCTCTCCTGAAGGTAATTTTACCTGAACGTATTTTCCTTCTTTGGCCATAAGCTGAGCATAGTTTCCTGCTGATCTAACCAACTGTCCACCTTTTCCAGGCTTAAGTTCTATGTTGTGAAGTAGTGTACCTGTCGGTATCTCTTTCAAAGGAAGAGCATTTCCAACTTTTATATCTACTCCTGTTCCTGATACTATTTCGTCTCCTACTTGTAATTTGTTAGGAGCAAGTATATATCTTTTTTCTCCATCCACATAATTTATTAATGCGATATTTGAACTTCTGTTAGGATCGTATTCAATTGCTGCAACCTTTCCAGGTATACCCTCTTTATCTCTTTTGAAGTCTATTATTCTATATTTCTTCTTAGCTCCGCCACCTTTGTGTCTAACGGTAATCTTTCCTTGTGAGTTTCTTCCAGAATTTTTCTTTTTTGGAGCTAATAGTGATTTTTCAGGTTCTTTTTTTGTTATCTCTTCAAAAGTAGAGACAGTTTTTGTTCTTATTCCTGGAGAAGTAGGCTTAAATTTTTTAATACCCATTATAATTCCTCCTTCATGTTATATTATTACATTCCTTCGAAAAATTCGATGCTGTCGCTGTCTTCAGTCAGAGTAACAATTGCTTTTTTCCAACTTGACTTTCTTCCTAAATTAGCACCCATTCTTCTCATTTTTCCAAGCATATTCATCGTATTAACTTTTTTTACTTTAACATTAAATATCTGCTGTACGGCGTTTTTGATTTCAGTTTTAGTTGCTTTTTTGTCTACTTTGAAAGCATACTTTTTATCAACCATTGCATCCATACTTGCTTCTGTCACTAATGGTTTTATAATAATATCATGTGGACTGCGCATTATGAATACACCTCCTCCACTTTTTTAAGAGCATCTTTAGTAATAATAAACTTATCGTAGTTCAAAATATCATATACATTTAAAGTGTTAACATTCGTAGTTTTTACACCTTTAATATTTCTTGCTGAGTAGTAAACAGTTTTGTCATTGTCTCCTGTAACTATCAAAGCTTTTTTATCTACATTTAAGTTCGATAATATATCTACCATGCTCTTAGTCTTTATATTATCTAATTTTAGTTCATCCAAAACTACCATTTCATCATTTAATGCTTTTGACGAGAAGGCTGATTTCATTGCCAATCTCTTAACTTTTTTAGGCAGCTTTTTGCTGTAATCTCTCTGTTTTGGAGCAAATACTACTCCTCCACCTTTCCATAAAGGTGATCTAATAGTTCCTGCTCTTGCTCTTCCTGTTCCTTTTTGTCTCCAAGGCTTTCGTCCTCCACCTCTGACTTCTGATCTTGTTTTAACAGATTGATTCCCCTGTCTTTGGTTTGCCATGTATGTCTTTACAGCTTCATACATTACATGCTCGTTTATTTCTATATTAAAAACATTATCACTTACTTCTATTTCTCCAGTTTGTTCACCGGACATGTTATAGAGAGCTAGTTTAGTCATCTCTTATCCTCCTTCCTTTCTGTTATTATTTATTTTTTCTTAACTACTACGGTACCTTTTTTAGGTCCCGGTACTGCGCCTTTTACTAATAACAGATTTTTTTCTAAGTCTATTTTTACAATTTCCAGATTTTTAACAGTAACTTTTTCATGCCCCATGTGTCCTGGAAGTTTTTTAGTTTTAAATACTCTAGCTGGATGAGCGGAAGCTCCCATCGAACCTACTGCTCTATGATATTTAGAACCGTGTGTTTCAGGTCCTCTTGATTGGTTGTGTCTTTTGATATTTCCCTGGAATCCTTTACCTTTTGATATTCCTTCAACATCAACGATTTCGCCTTCTTCAAAAATATCCACTTTTACTTCCTGTCCAATTTCAAAATCATCCGGATTATCTATCTTAAATTCTTTAAGTTTTCTTTTGTTTTCAACTTGTGCTTTGCTAAAATGACCTTTTTTAGGTTTGTTAACATTTTTGTCTTTTATGTCTCCAAAGCCAACCTGAACAGAATTGTATCCTTCTTTTCCTTCAGTTTTTATCTGAACAACCTTCATACCATTAGACTCAATTACTGTTACCGGTACTAATGTACCATCTTCTTTAAAAACTTGAGTCATTCCAAGTTTTTTTCCTAATATTCCTTTCATTTTTACACCTCCTGATTTCTTACAGCGGATT
>CAZNLP010000172.1:0-4125 GCA_964574015.1 uncultured Clostridia bacterium
CTTTTACACTAGTTAATTCAAAATCTTCTCTCAACATATCTATAAGTCTTTTATTCGGAGAAGTTTCTATAGAAACATTTTCATCATTTAATTTGAAAGATATTTTTACTTTGTTCATTTCTGCCTCCTATTATTTACTCTGATCTATTATGGAATTTATTACTTCTCTAGCAGCGCCTTTTATACTTTCTTTTTTATAAGGGCAAGAAGCTCTATTTCCAATATTACATAAAACAACATTAGATACTTCTTCAAGACATTCATCAATAACATCATCTGTTAATTCTTTTCCTCTTAGAATATCTTCAGCTGATTTTACATGATATGGATGTCTACCAACAGCACCTAAAGCTACTCTCGGTCTTTTTGCTTTTTTATTTTCATCAAATTCAATTACCATTCCTACTGTAAGGATTGATTTAGCCAGTGCTTTTCTTCTTCCTAATTTTCTAAAAGCAGAAAATTCGTTTTCCTTTGTCTTTTCAAAATATATCTCTGTCATTATTTCGTTTTCTTTAATTCCAGCTAGATTTATATAACATCCATCAAAGTCTTGTTTAGGATTTTCATTATAAAAATCTTCCAATTTAACTTCTCTTATGCCTTCTTTGCTTTTTAATACTAAAACAGCATCTAGTGCTACTAAAGCACTTACAGAGTCGGCACAAGCTGATCCAGTTACTATATTTCCTGCAGGAGTCCCTGCATTTCTTACTTGAGTCGATCCTATTTTAGCACAGGCCTGAGCTAAAGCTTTTGCATTATTATTTACAAGATCACTTTCTGCAATTTTTGTGAAGGTAGTTCCAGCACCTATTCTTATTATGTTTTTATCTTCTTTTATGTATTTCAATTCTTCTAAATTTTTTATATTAATTATTGATTCCGTATCCACTTGTTTATCGTTTAATTCTAAAACTAAATCTGTCCCTCCAGCAATTAATTTTGCATTGGAATTTTCTTTATCTAGAAACTCAACTGCTTCATTTAAGCTTTTAGGATTATAAAAGTCAAATTTTTTCATATCATATCTCCTATTCCTTATTTTTAAAATATATCTAATTATTAAAACTTCTATTTATATTTATGCAAGTATTATGCCATTAATTTATTCATTATTTACAGGATTAGAGGGTTTTTCTACTCCTAAATATATCAACTTTGAAATGTTTTCTTTAAAAAAATATAAATATTGTTTTTTTCAACATCTTTTGCGTTTCAATATTGAAATGGGGGTTTTTCAATATTGATATCATTTTGTTTATCACATGAGGATATCCTCATGTGATAAACTTATATTTATTATCTTAAGCCATCTTCAAATTTAGCTTCTTCTATCGTTAGTCCACCTACTCTTGGATGTGGTCTTCCACAGTTTGTTACTACTAATCCTAATACAATTTCATTTGCTTTTGGTGCATCTGGTACTCTTATTTCCATTGAATCAAAATGAGATCTTACAAAAGCTGCATCTTTATGATTTAAACCTATATCAAGTGCTGTCCCTACTCCTCCAACTTTCTTATTAGATGGTATTAATGCTAATCCTCTTACTATTGCTTTTCTAAAGGGTTTTCCTAGTTTTGGATGAAGTATTGCTGCTGCATGTTCTAATTCTCCATTCTCTCCTACTATAGCTCCTTTTCCATAAGATTCTGCATCTTCTGGCTTCATTCCTGCTGCTTTCAGGCCTCTTTCTACAAGTATTGGTGCAATGTATGCTCCCCAATCAGATAAAAATTCTAAATCTTCTTCATACTTTCCTGCAAATGGGTTTTTTATTACTGCACATACTGCCACTCTTTTATGCTGCTTGCTTCCTTCAATTTCTTTTCCACCATCGCTGTTTATTTCTTCTACGTTTGTATAAATTTTTCTAATTTTTACATCTTTTACATCCATTTTTTATCTCTCCTTATTTTTTATTTTAGCTATATTTTGAGGTATCATAATTACCTCATTATCAACTACTATTATGCTACCTTTTATTATTTTTTTATTGTATAATTCTTCAGCAGAGTTATATCCTCTTAATAAAGCTTCTAGTTTTTTCTTCTTTGAAAGATTTCCTACCTTTACTGTTATTAAATGTCCTTTTAAATCTGTACCTGAGTCTATTTCTTCAGCCTTTGCTCTTAATATACTTTCATCTTCCACATTAGTTTCATTTCCTATGTAGGTTGCACATATATCTGATATTGAAGCTTTTGATGATAGAGCTACGGCTGTAGAAGCAATACCTTTAGTAAAACTTCTACCACCAAATCCACTTGTGCAGATTCCTTCAATTCCATCATTTGGACTTATGTTTAAATGAAGATATTCATTCGACTCATTATTTAAAGGTATTCCTACTTTAATCACTTTGCCAGTTGTATCTTTAAGAGCAATATCTCCTCCATTATTAATAATTATCCGTTCTCCTCCTAATTCTAATGCTTTTTCAAGTGCATATTCAGAAAAGGAGCCAGCAACTGCTGATAAAAGTGTATATGATTTGTCTTCTAAAATATCAACTGCTTTAACTAGTTTTTTTAAAACTTCCGGATTACTTTCGTTTCTTTTTAAAATTATTTTATTTTTCTTAATTTTTTCAATGAATGGTATCATTCTTTCAAATTCTTCTATTACTTTTTCTGATACAAATCTTTCTAATTTTTCTTTCTTTTTCTGATTAGCCTCTATGTCTATTGTCATTTGTATAGGTCCGTAATTTAAGAAACATCTACCATCATCTAAAATATTTATCATATTAAAGTCCTAATTCTTTTATTACCTCTTCTTTAGTTCTAATTGAAGCAGTATGACCTCCTAGGTCTTCAAATGTTTTTCTAGTCATTGTATATTCAACCGGAGCTACTGTTGCCGGTGTAGGCACCCATGAAGTTGCTTCAGGTACCATCTTTGAAACATCTACCATAAAGTTTATTCCTCCACCAGGAAGAATGTAAGTAGGTGCTCCACCTATTGTAAGAGAAACTTTCTCTTGATGAACAGCATCTGTGAGTTTTTTAGGTAAAGTTGTAACTCCAGCTCTAGCACTTCCACCAGTTCCACCAGTATAAATAACAGAAGTCAAGGATTTTTCGCAAGTATTTCTTATTAAATTAACTACATCCATTATTTCTTTACTAATTTCAACTTCTTTTAAGGAACCATCTTTTTGTAATTCGTACAATGCTGCTTTCTGACCTGTAGTTTCAGTTACAAGTATTTTTATTCCAGGCTTAGCAACATTCATGTCAACAGATTCTACAGCTTGAGAAGGATCAATAATTTCTGTTCCACCCCAACCATGTCCATGTTTTCCAAAATATCTTCCTACAGTTGATTTAGTTCCGTAAGGGACTACTCCACTATATTCCATCCCAATAACTCTTCCAGCTAAATGCTCGGATAATAATCCTATAACATGGTAGTCAAGTATTATCGCTTCATCTACTACTTCCTTTAATTGTTTAGCAAACATTCCTATAGTTGCACTACCACAACCTACTCTCATGAGTTTCTCTTCCTGTCCATCTATTATTGGAGGTTTTCCTTGTTGAATCTCTAGGGTGCTCCCTTTATCAATTTTAAGGTTTACCTTTCTTCCATTAGCTAAATCTACTATAGTTCTGGCCACAATAAAGCCGGCATTACCGTTGCTCAGTAAGTTAGCTCCACCTATAGTCAGCATTTTTGATCCATACTCTTCTGTTGTTACCATACCAACTACTTTTCCATCTCTCTTAACTTTGGTACCTTCTTCTCCAATGTGAAGATTTGTATCCAACTTAACTTTTACTCCGCTGTAGCTTAAAGGTGCTTCCGTCACAACTGTTACAACATCTACATCATTAATTTTTTCCTGTACAATATAAGGAGCTGGTAAACAGCATGGATAATTTGAGCCTCCTCCTACTGCAGTTATAAGGGGTTTATATGGTAAGTTTCTAGTTTCCGGTTCTTTAGTAACAGCTTGAACAACTAATTTTCTATTTCTTTTTATTGTTCCATTTTCATTTGTAAATCTTTTACATGCTCCTGTTTTTCCACTTGGAATTGTGCATCTTACCGGACAGTTTGTACAAACTTGATATTCATTTTCTTCTACTGATACTTTTTCTATAGCATCAACAGGAC